>JAEKLQ010000066.1 GCA_019509785.1 Fibrobacterota bacterium
TGTTGGGGACGATGGGGATGAGCCCGTCCTCCAGCATGTTGTTGATGAGGTTGACGTCCACCTTTTCCACGCGGCCGGTGTGCTGGTAATCGAGCCCGTTGAGCACGCCCATGGCGCGGGCCCGCACCCAATTGCCCACCACGCCGTTGGCGCCGTTCTCGGTCAGAAGCGATATCAGGGTATTGGTCACGTTGGATGCGCCCAGCTTGACCAAGGGCATGGCCTCTTCGCTGGTGATGCGGACGTCGTCCTTCATGGTGGAATTCACGCGATAGGTCTTGAGCACCTTGTCGATGGAATGCTTGGCCCCGGGCACCAGCACGATCTTGACGCCGATCTTCTGGAGCAGGACGATGTCCTTGATGAGCAGCAAGAATAGGGGCTTGCCCATCAGTTGATCGTCGATCTTCAGCACGAAGACGTGGTCGCGGTAACGGCGGAGATACCCGAAGACCTCACGGATGGCTTGCATAGGGAATGCCCCCGCCGCCTGGGCCGGTCCCACCGCCCTCGCGCTCTGCCTCTTGCCGCTGCCTTGCATCTCCCGATTTCCTCCTAAGAGCAACTAACCGAACAATCTAGGTAAACCGCGCCGCGCCGCTTGCAGGCCTTGCGCCGCATCGTCCGCGGCGCCGGCCGCCCACAGCAAAAACCCAAGATGGTATTGTACCGCGCGCCGCAATCCGTTGTCCCGCGCCCCTGCTTCGGCCCCGCCCATGGCCGCCATCCAATCGGCCCACGCCGGGAACTTCCCCAGGGCGTAAACGTCCGATGGGATTTCCAGGCCCAAGGCGGAGGGCTTTAGGCTCTCTTCGCGGATGGCCCCTTGCGCGTCCACCGCCACCATCTCCGTCTCCTTATGCAATACCAGATCGACCGTCCCATGGTTCCCCAACAGGATACGGCCGGTGAGGCCCTGATGCGCCAAGGTCGCGGCCAGGCGCAGGGCGTAATGCTTATGCGAAATGCCCAAGAGCATGGGCGAGGCCGGCCAAGGGTTCACCAGCTTTTCGGCGGTATGCAGGCAGGAGCGGAATCCCAATTCCCCCCTTACGCCGTCGAGGGCTGCCAGACCCGGGACCAGATCGGAGCAGGCGGAGATCAGCGGCGCGCCCGCGCCCGGAACGAATTCGGCCGCCAAGACCCGGCCTAAGGCGAGACTGGTATCGAAGGAGGCCCGGTTGCCTTGCAGCACCGGCTCGCTGCGGACGATGCCGATCCCGATCCCGAAGGCGGGCAGAAGATGGGCGGCCAAGAGCGAGGCGAGGCCGCCCTTGCGTTGGGTGTCCGAAGCGAAGTTGAGAACCAGGGTCCTTTCGCCGGCCAAGGGGGATTGGGGCCGCAGACGCGCGCGGAAGACGTCGGCCAGGGCGTCGAGCTCGTCCTGGGTCAGCTCCTTGATCCGCAGCGCTTGCAGGAAGGCGCCGAGTTGGGACGGCGCGAAGTCGCCCGCGAGCAGCGATTCGAAGGCGGCGCGGGCCTCGGCGGCGTCCAGATCGGCGGATAGGTTCTTGCCCTTCCCCACCTTCTTCACGTACTCCACCGGCCTTAAAACCGGGGCGGCGCCCTGCGGCGTATCGATCGGCATAGGACCAAATCTAGCAAGCCTCGCCGGAACGGGGCCCGGGACTTGCGGACGGATCTTAATGCGGATTGCCATGCCGGGCATTGTTACGCATTTTGGAGGCATGAACCATGCATCGCGGGACAGCGCGCCTACTTCCTTCCAGAAGGCATCCTTCCTCATCTACCTGCTCGCGGTGAGCGCGGCCTTTTTCTACGTACTGCGCGACTTCATCATGCCGGTGATCCTGGCCGCGGTTTTCACCGCCCTTTCCTTTCCCATCTACGACGCCTTCCTGGCCCGGGTGAAGAAGCCCGTTATCTCCGCCTTACTGACCTTGATCTCGCTATTGCTGGTACTGGTATTGCCCCTCATTGCCGTCGGCACCTTGGCCTACCAGGAGGCGGTAGGCTTCTTCACGCATACGAACCTGGACGAATGGCGGCGGCGCAGCGTGACGATGGCCCAAGGCCTCCACGATCGCTTCCCCACCCTTTTCCAGCGCGTGAATCCGGGCAACCTCACCCAGATGGCCATCGGCCATTTGCAGGAGGCCTTCCAATTCATGCTCAAGCACAGCGCGGACATCTCCCTGACCGTGGCCAACAACCTGCTCAGCTTCTTCCTGATGCTTTTCATCATGTTCTACTTCTACATCGACGGGAAGCGCATCCTGGAAAAGCTTATCGTGTGGTCGCCCCTCAAGGACGAATACGAGCGCATCCTGATCGAGAAATTCATCTCCGTGAGCAAGGGGACGATGAAGGGCATCCTCGTCATCGGCCTCATCCAGGGTTTTTTGGGAGGGCTCATCTTCTGGGCCGTGGGAATGACCTCGCCGGTCTTCCTGGGAGTCCTGACGGTGTTCGCCAGCATCGTTCCCGCCGTAGGCAGCGCCTGTATCTGGGGGCCGTCGGCCTTGGTCCTTTTGGTCGAGGGCCGCTGGATCGCCGCCATCATCCTGGTAGCCTTCTGCAGCCTCGGCATCGGCAGCGTGGACAATGTGGTGCGGCCCCGCCTGGTGGGCAAGGACATCAAGATGCACGACTTGCTGGTACTGCTCAGCACCTTGGGCGGCCTGGGGCTTTTCGGCCTACCGGGCTTCATCCTGGGGCCCATCACGGCAGCCATGTTCCTGGCCATCTGGAACATCTATGAAGAGGTCTTCGCGGACGAACTGGCGGCCAACCGGGAGTCGGGCCCGCGTACGCGCAAGATCGCGAAGATCATGAAAGAGGACAAGCCCTTCGGGGCCAAGCCCCCGAAGTAGGCGCCCCCTCGCGCTAAAGCCTCCCCTTTGATTCCGCCCCCGCGAACGGCCTATAATGGGAGCGTGAGAGAGCGACGCGAATCCCTGATCCCCCTCCCTCCCGATTGGAAGCCCGAGGTCTTGGCCCGGGTCATCGAGCGCGAGGTTGAGAAATGGTGGGACGAAGGCTGGGTGTTCCTGAACGCCGAGACGGATGCCTTGATGGAATCGGTATGCCTGTTCTTCGAGCGCCCCATCGCGCCGGAAGAGGATTAGCCCGGCGCCGCGCCCGTCGATCGGCGGGAGCCAGGCCGTCTGGATGAGCCTGGCGGCCGGCGAGATCTTCCTGGATCACCAGCATCGCGATCAAGGGCATATCACCCTCCAACGGGGCTCCGACAATCTGCTCATCGACGCGGGCGGGTACGGAGACTTCGCCACCACCTTCCACAACACCTTGCTCTTCGATGATCGGGGCGCCGGGGACATCTCTACCTATCCCCCGGGGACAGGGCGTGTGGAGCGGGCCGGATATCGGCATCCGGCGCACGGAATCCGCCGCCGCCTATGCCTACGCCATGGCCGATTTCGCGCGGGCCTACGTGACACCGGATGGCCTGCGCAACTCGGTCAAGACCGCCGTGCGCCAAATCCTTTTCCTGAGGCCGGGGATCGTGATCGTCCATGATCGCGCCCGCACCGCGAACGCGGCCGTCAAGCAGATCTTCAACTGCAACTTCCCGGGCCTCCCCTCGCGGACGGGCGACGTTTTTTCCGTGGCGAAGGGGGCTAGCAAGCTGTTCATGAAATCCTTGGCGCCTTCCGGCGCCGCCCCCGCCATCGCCATCGCCGCGACGGCGGGGAATCCCGTGATCTTCAATTACCAGGAAACGTTTTCCGGGTCAGCCGACCACACCTTCCTGCACGTGTTCCAAGCCGCATCCAAGGACTCCGCCGCCATGGCGCAGACGACCTACGTGGACGCCGGCGACGCGGAAGGCGCGGAGGCCCGCCAGGGCGATACCAATTGGGTCGCGGTCTTCCCTAAGCTCGACAGCCTGCCGGGCACGGTACATTACGCCTTTTCCCAATCGGGCCCGTAACGCCACTTGATCGCCGGGTCGCGGCCCAACCAGATCTTTTCCGTCACCGCCACCGTGGCGGGCCAGAAACCCTTAGACGCCAAAAGCGTCGCCGCCTCGGCCAACGGCGTATTGTCCTTCGGCTTCCCGGCCGCGCAAGCGGGGGAAGTCACCCTAGTCAATACCGGCAAGGTGGGGATCGCCGGTCCCCCGAAGGCGGGCGCATGGGCGCGGGTCCGGAGCCAGCGCGGAGCCGTGCGGGTGGAGCTCTCCCTGGATCGCCCCGCCCGTGTTGGCTTGGCTCTGTTCGGCGCCAACGGGGTAAAACTGGAATCCTTGCCGGAACGGACTTTGGGGTCGGGAGACCACGTCCTGCTCTTGCCATCGGAAACGGGCGTTACCAGAGAGCCGGCTGCGCGCGTCCGCTACCTGCGCGTTACCTTGCGCGGCGATGGATGGAGACGTTCCGTTACCTAAGCGATTTTCCCCGCCTCGTTCCTTTAGAAGTGGTCTTATAAATAGGTTCGAAGCGAAAAGGGGTCCGTTATGCTTCGGAACCGATTTTTCTTTTTTGTTTCAGGTTTTTCGCTTTCCATAGCCTGCCTAGGTTGCGACTCACCCACGATAGAGGGTGCGCCAGCGCGAGGCGCGCAGTAGACCATGGACAGGTTTTGATTTACCTATGCGCCATGGGCCGTCGTTTCCCGCCCTTACGGGTTTGCCTTTTATTTCCGGCGCTTCTCCCCTGCACGGCGGCCACGGCTCCCAATTGGAGCGAACAAACCCTTGATGTTCGCTTCCTGACCGAAGGCATCGCTGCCGGCGATTTGAACCGCGACGGAAAGCCCGACGTAGTGGCGGGGCCCTATTGGTATGAAGGCCCGGCCTTCACGCGCCGGCATGACCTTTACGCGGCAACGCCCTTCGTGCAGGACGGGTATGCCAACAACAACCACGCTTTCGTTTACGACATCAACCGCGACGGCTGGCCCGATGTTTTCGTTTGCGCCCGTCCCGGTGAGGCCGCGAAGTGGTATGAAAACCCCGGCACGCGCGACAGCGTGTGGATCGCGCATCCCGCCCTGGATTCGGTGGAGAACGAAAGCCCGCAGCTCAGCGACGTGGACGCCAGCGGGAAGCCCGAACTTGTCATGGTCACGCAAGGCTATGTGGGGTGGGCCGCGCCGGGCGCCGATCCCGCCCTGCCGTGGATCCGCCACCGCATCTCCAGCCCGGGCCCCTGGTACCGCAATACCCACGGGCTGGGCATCGGGGACGTGAGCGGAGACGGTCGCAAGGATATTCTCATGTCCGACGGCTGGTGGGAGCAACCTGCGGCGGGAGACACGACCGGGGTATGGCGCAGCCATCCTTACCCGTTCTTCCAAGGCACCGAAAGCAATCCCGGCGGCGCGCAAATGTATGTCTACGACGTGAACGGCGACGGCTTGCCGGACGTCATCACCAGCCTGGACGCGCATGGCTTCGGGTTGGCCTGGTTCGAACAGGTGCGCAACAACGGCAACATAGGCTTCATCAAACACGTCATCGTCGGAACCCGCGCCGAGCAATCCACCTACGGCGTGGCGTTTTCCCAATTGCATGCCGTGGCCTTCGCCGACGTGGACGGCAACGGCTTGCCGGACATCATCACGGGGAAACGGTGGTGGGCGCATGGTCCCACGGGCGACGTGGAGCCGGAATCCTCCGCGGTGATTTACGCCTTTCTCTTGACGCGAAGCCCTTCGGGGCCGGTATTCACTCCTTCTCTTATCGATACGGCTTCGGGGGTGGGTACGCAAATCACCGCCGTGGACTTGGATGGCGACGGCCGGGCCGAAGTCCTCAGCGCGGCGCGCAAAGGCATTTTCGTTTTCCGCTATACGGGACCTTCGCCCTTGCGCACAATGATTGCGCCGCGTAAGCCGCCACCGGAGGCAAAGGCGGGGTTTGATTTCCTGGGCCGCCTGCGGAAGGGGATTTCACCCTTTTTCCGGGTGCGGGGAAATCCGTCCCGCCGATAAGCCCAGCCTGGGCGGATAAATCTCAATACCTTTGAATGCCATGCCGTCCCCCTTCCCCGCTTTGGTCTGCTTCGCCCTCGTCTTCGCCGCCAGTGCGTTCGCCCAAGCCACCCAGATTTCGGTGACCAACGCCGCGGCGGACGTGGTGCTGAAAGGGAATTACAACCCGGCCGATTACCAGGCCGCCACGGAGATCGGCAACATCGCCGTCATCGCGCCGGATATGGCAGCCCGCATTTCCAAGGATACTTTGGCCGCCACGCTGACGAAACTGGCCACCTTTTACAATCGCAACAGCGGATCGGACACGGTCTCAGGTACGCAGGGCATCGGCGCGGCGCGGCGCTGGGTGTATTCCAGATTCCAGGCTTATGGCGCACAGAACGGCGGGCGCTTGCTGCCCTCCTATCTCCAATTCACCCAGGCCATCTGCGGGATGAACGGCCATAAGGACGTATTCGCGGTGCTGCCCGGGCGCGACACGTCCAACCACGGCGTGCTTATCGTGGAGGGCCACCTCGACAGCCGCTGCGAAAACAGCTGCGACATCACCTGCAAGGCCCAGGGGGCCGATGACGATGGCAGCGGCGTGGCTCTGGTCCTGGAGTTGGCGCGCGTGCTGCCCAAGTACACCTTCAACCGCACCTTGGTGTTCCTGGTGACCACGGCCGAAGAGCAAGGGCTGTACGGCGCTTACGCCTTCCGGGATTATTGCGTGAACGCCAAGATTCCCGTGACGGCAGTGCAGAACAATGACGTGGTGGGCGGCATCATTTGCGGCTCCACCGCCTCGCCGCCGGGCTGCACCACCCCCGGGGCGCTGGACAGCACGCACGTGCGCATTTTCTCGACGGCCATCAATTTCTCCATGAACAAGTCCCTGGCCCGCTTCATCAAGGGTCAGTACGAGCAATGGCTGAAACCCTCCGCCACCGTGCCCATGACCATCAATATCATGGATCCGACCGATCGCACCGGCCGCGGCGGGGACCACGAACCCTTCAGCGAAGTCGTCGCGCCCGTCATCCCCGCCCTGCGCTTCACCGAATCCTTCGAGAACGGGAACGGCTCGCCACCGCCGGCGGGACGGCAGCATTCCACCCTGGACGTGATCGGCGATGACTTGAACAACGACGGGAACATCGACCAGTATTACGTGAACTACGACTATCTGGTCCGCAATACCCAGATCAACGGCATCGGCCTGATCGGCGGGGCGTTGGGACCGCAACCGCCCGCCTTCACGTTGACCGAGCCTCAGCCGCAACGCTACATCCTGATTGCCATCACCGCACCCACCTCGCCGGTAGATCAGTACAAGGTGGCCGTTCGCGTCACGGGCAACGACTTCGCCGTGGTCTACGCCATGAACGGCACGACCTTTACCCTTCCCAACACCAAAGCGGGTACCACCTATTACGTGGCCACCTCGTCCCTAGACGGCAACGGGGCGCAAAGCCTGTATACGCAGGAGCAAAGCATCAGCGCCAGCGTCAATGGCCCTCCGCCCACAGCCATCGCGCCGAGGGAAGCAATAGGAAGCCCGGGTTTCCGGGACGTCCGGATCGCGGACGATCGTATCACCTGGATCCTGGAAGCGGGAAACCGGATCGGGACATCCGCGGCTTTGCGCATCATCGATGCACGAGGCCGCACGGTGCGGCTGCATACCTTCCGGTTCGCGGGGCCACGTTACGAAGCGACCTTGGGCCGGGACCGGCTGCCCTCCGGCGCCTACCGGGCCATCCTGGAAATGAACGGCAAAACCGTTTCCAGCCAGTCCCTGGTCCTTTAAACCTCCGCCCCGCGCGCGGGCGAGGATCCGTTTATCTGTCATTCATAGCTTAAGGCTTCCATGGGCGATAAGCGCGCCGCCTTCAGCGCCGGATATAGGCCCGACGCCACCCCCATCAAAACCGTCAGGCCGAAAATCCAGAGAAAATCCGAAGGAGGCAATTCCGGCACTATGCCTCCGGTGGCTTTTTCGATCGCAGGCCTGAAAAGCAAAATGGGTAGGCCCAAGCCCGTGCCGACAATGCCGCCGACCAAGCTGAGCGTGACCGATTCGACCAGCAATTGCAAGAATATCTGCGCCGGTGTCGCCCCCAGGGCCTTGCGCACGCCGATTTCCTGCACGCGTTCCGCCAAGGTCGAAAGCATGACATTGAGGATGTTGACGCCGCCGACCAAAAGCGCGATACAGGAAATCAACCAAAACACGATTCGCAAATTATTCATCATGACCGAATATTCGCCGATGAAATCGAAAAGGCGGAAGGCGAAATCCTGGGCGCCGCGATGCAAGGATTTCACCAGTTCCGTCAGGGGCCCATCCAGGGTCGCTTCCGCATTGTCCGCATCGACGACGAGATTCATCCATTCCACCCCGGGGTTAGGCCCGGTGAAATCGCGCAAAAGGCTTCGTATCGGCACGTATATCCACCATCCCGGCACATCCCATCGCTTGAATTGGCGGGTGAAAACGCCGACGATGGTATAGGGCACGCCGGCGATGTCGATCACCACGCCGGACAGGGAATCATCGCCGACCGCTAAGCCGCCACCCTGCCTGAGCGCCCATCCCTTCTCCTGCCGGATTTGCCGCAGCAACTCGGCGACTTTCCAACCCACTACGGCCACGCGTTCCCCGCGATCGTATTCGGGCTTGATGGGAAAGCGACCCGACTCGATGAGCGCTTTTTCATCCTCCATTAAGGCCTTGGCATCCACTCCGCGCACCTGGGTGGCGCGCGTTCGGCCTTGGTAACTGATGCCCAAATTCGCCTGGGCCACGCGCGAGGCGCGCAGGGCGATGCTTTGCGGCCGGTTCATGCTATCGGCATCGGCAAGGCGCACGCCTTGAGAGCGCGCGAATAGGGCTTCCTCGGCGGGCGTATTCGCCGGTTGCGCGCGCAAACCGACGCGCCCCACGCCGCCCATATCGGCCACCAAGGTCTTCATGTATTTCTGCGTGCCGGTTTGAAAGGCCGTCATTACGGTGACGACGCCTATGGCCAAAGCCACGCCGGCCAAGGTTAAAACGCTACGAAAGCGATTCGAAACCATTTCCAACCGGGAGGCTTGCACGCCTATCCACACGCTGCGAACGGAGAATTTCATGGCCGTTTCGCCCTATCCACGCAAGGCCTCCACGGGTGAAAGCCGCGCCGCCTTCAGGGCCGGGTAGATGCCCGCGAATAAGCCCGTACCCCAACCCAATGCCAGGGCCAAGCCGTAATCGCCGAGCGTCAAGGTGGGCGTTACGGGCAAAATATCGCCTAAAAACCAGGTCGGAGCGCCACCCAATAAAAGCCCTAACAGGGTTCCCATACCCGATACCGTAACCGACTCCGCCAGGAATTGGGCCAATATGGAGGCATCGCCGGCGCCTAAGGCTTTGCGCACGCCGATTTCCCGCAACCGGCTGGATACGGTAGCGAGCATGAGATTGAGAATGCCGACGCCGCCGACCCCGATAGCCATCAAGGCTATGGCCCAGCCCAGCAGGGAAAGGACGCGCGAGGCCTTGGCGCTTTCAGCGATCTGCTCCTCGGCGGTGAGAATGGAGAAATCGCGCGCGCCCCGGTGGTTTTTCAGGAGAAAGGCGCGCAATTCGCGCATGGCCATCTCGGCATCCTGACCCGATCGTATACGCACCTTGATCGATTGCAATTGGCCTTGCTTGCCGGCGAAGTGATGCAAGTAAGCCGCATAGGGATAATAGGCGATCCGGCGGCGCCAATCCAGGCGGCTGGCGGAAACCACCAATCCGACCACGCGCCATTTCACCTTGCCGTATTCCAGGTCTTGGCCTAAGGCAGCGCGACTTTCCCCGAAAAGATCGGCGGCCAATTTATCTCCGAGAACGCAAATTTCCTCGCCGCGATCCCATGCCGGTGACAGGCGCGTTACCGGTTCCTGCCAATCGCCCGCGGGAACGTTGCTCTGCTCGAAATAAAGCCAGTTGACGGCCTGGGCATGCGCGTTTTTCGGGCCTTTAGTTCCGCGGAGGGTATTATCCGTATGCCAGCCCTCCGGAAGAAGCGCATCGCAGCATTCGGCCTTGCGCACGAAGGCCTGCATTTCGTCGTAGCGCAAGCCTTGGCTGCGCGAGAAAGCGGCCTCTTCTTCGGGGGTAGCCGCAGCGACCGACTCGACGGTCACCACGGACACCCCGCCCATGCGATTCATTTGCCTTTGCGATTGCTGTTTGGCGCCGCCGGTGAGGCTGTTGAGCAGTAGAACCGTGGCGATGCCGAGGCAAATGGAAAGCAAACTCAATACGCTGCGCCGCGAATTGGCCCCGATTTCCCGCAAACCCAGGCGCAAGCCGATCATCGCTCCGCCCGCATGATCGGCCCAGCCCTTCACTTCTCTACGGCTCCCTCTACGACTCCCTCTACGGCCCCCAATAGCCGCCCATCGCGCAAAATGCGCATCGAGCCGGCCGCATGGGCCACTTCCGCCTCGTGGGTGATCAGGATGATGCTGTGGCCTTCGGCATGCAACGCCGAGAAAAGCTTCAGGATTTCCCGCGTCGTATCCGAATCGAGATTACCGGTGGGCTCATCGGCCAAAATGAAATCCGGCGTCTTCACCAAGGCGCGCGCGATGGCCGCCCTCTGCTTTTGCCCGCCCGAAACCTCATGGGGTTTGTGCTTGCGCCGCTCCCAAATGCCGAGTCGCTCCATCATGGCCTGTACCAAGCGTTTTCTCTCGGCGCCCGCGATACCGGCGTAAATGAGCGGCAACTCGACGTTCTGCGCCAGATTGAGCCGCGGCAAGAGATTGAAATTCTGGAATACGAAACCGATGGATTGATTGCGTATGCGCGCCAACTCGGCGGCGTCGGCCTCATGAACGGCCCGGCCATTCAACCAATAGCTTCCCGAAGTCGGGGCATCGAGACATCCGAGTATATGCAATAAAGTCGACTTGCCCGATCCCGATGGGCCCATGATGGCGAGATAAGCCCCACGCTCCACTTCGACGTCGACGTCGCGCAAAACCGGGATTTCCTCCTTGCCTAGGCGATAAGACTTGCAGACCTTTTGCAAGCGAAGCAAACTCGTGAGGGCCATGCTTATTTCGATCCGCCGCGGGCCTGCTTCGCGCTTGGGCCGGGCGCGTCCTCATCCGCCAAGACTTCATCGCCTTCGCGGAGCCCGGCCGAGATCTCGATGCGATTGAAATTATTGGCGCCAAGAGTCACCGAACGTTTTTCTTTCCCGTCCTTGCCCGCGGGCACCCAAACGAAAGCGCCCTCGCCTACGCCGGTATGCACGCATTCGTAGGGCAGCGAAAGGACTTGCTTCACGTCCAACAAGGTGAATTCGACCGTGACCGTGGCCCCCGGAGGCAAGACCTTTTGGGCCTCGGCATCCATGGTGTCGAGAGTGACCCGCACGTCGAATTGCCTGACATTGCGATCCTTGTTTTCCTTGGCCATGCGGCCGATGTATTCCACCCGCCCGGAAAAACGCGCGCCGGGTTTGGCTTCGGTCGTGACGAAGGCCTTTTGCCCGAGGGAAAGATGCGGATAATCGAGTTCGGAAACCTTGACGGTCACGCGGCGCTTGGAAAGATCGGCCACGGTGCCAAGGGTGGTGCCTCCGCCGAAAGAGGCCGTGCCTGCCACGATCACCTCGCCCGATTTCACTTCCAGGCTGATCAAATAGCCGGCGATCGGCGCGATCACCGCCGTCTTGGACAATTGGATTTCGGTTTCGCGCAGGGCCAGGCTGTCCTGCCGCACCTGGATGTGCGTCAATTGCGCCTGCCATTGTTGATCCTGGATTTTTTGCGGCGATATGCCTTCGACGGCGCGCAAGCTTTCGGCCAGCGCGGCATTGCGCTGGGCTTGCGCATTCAAAATGCGGCTGCGCGACAGGGACAATTGATCGCGCACCCGGCGATTGAGCAACTGCTCGGGATCGATTTCGATCAAGGTGTCGCCCTTGCGGACGAAGTCCCCTTCTTCCACCCGCAAACGCTTGATTTGGCCGGACACTTCGCTCTTGAGGCTGACTTCTTCCTCGGCTTCCAGCACGCCGCTCAGGGTGAGGGCATCGCGAATGTCTTGCCTCTCCACCTTGTCCGTGCGCCGTGCCGGCTTATCGGATTTGGACCCGCATGCCATCAAAACGAGGCCCGAAAACGCCGCAGCCAGGACAAGAAGGTAAAGCCGTAAAACGCTTTTCCGACGTTGCTTCACGGATCAACTCCTTCCAAAGTCACGCCACTGGCCGCCAAGGCGCCGCCATTCCATTCTTCCATTTCCGCATTCAATAGCCGCAAGGCGATATAGGCGATGGTCACGTCCTGCTCGGCTTGCAGACGATCGCGCGCCGATAATTGCAATTCGGTGAAATCGAGATCGCCAAGGGCATGCCGTCTTTCCGCGATGCGGCTGCGTTTCCCTTCCAGCAAGGACTTTTCCTTGGCGAGTTGATATCGTTCGCGTTGCGTGGCATAGGCGTCGGTAAGGCGGGCCAAGGTGGTGCGCAAAACCGCCAGGGTTTGGGACGAATCCAATTTTTGCGCTTCGGCCTGCAGAAGGGCTTCTTGCAAATCGCGGCTTGCCGACAGCGTGGGCAAGGTCCAGGTGAAACTGGCTCCCAGTCGCGCATCGGATCGTCCGCCAAGGGGCTTTCGCCAACTGGCGAGCAAATCCAATTGCGGCTTTTCGGCGTCGCGGGCGCGTTGAGCCTGCAAATCGAATCTCTGCCGCAAATGCGCCAGGCGCAACCAGGTGGGATGATGCAGGCTCATGGCCTCTTCATCCATCACCGGGGGGGACGGCGGATCCGACTCCAGGCTATCGGAGAAATGCAGGCCCAGCGCGGTCAATACGGAATCCCCTCCCGCCGTTTCGCGCCCGCCCGTCCGGAGCGGCGATTCGCCCAAAAGCAATAGCAGCTCGGCGCGTTTTTGACGATACGTTTGCCGGGCTTCCAGCAGGGCTTGGCGGGCCCCCAAGGCCTGGATGCGATAACGCAAATACTCGTCCTCGACCATATCGCCGAGCCTATGCTTGGCCTCGGCGGTGCGCAGCGACTGCTCCCAATAGGCCGAATCCGCCAGCAGGGCCTGCATTTGCCTGGCCTGGAGCAGCAAATTCCAATATCCGCTACGAGCCTCATGGATGATCGACAGCAATTGGGCGCGCAATTCGGCCTCTGCCAATGCCTCTTCGTTTTTCGCCGCGGCGATGGCCGCCCGCGCCTCGGATTGCGCTCCGAAGCCCCGCAGCAAGGGTTGCCGTAGGCTAAGCGACACGGTTTGAGTGTCGCTCCATGCGCCTCCTTCGGGGCGATGCAGGCCGCCTCCGGCTTCGGCGCCGATTTGGCCTCCCGTCGGCAAGGCTTGCTTCAATCCGACCGAAGCCTGGGAGGCATACCGATCCTGACCTGGCGCTAGAGTCACATCCGTGTTACCCAAGCTGAACGTGACCGGACCGGCCGCGTTGGGGGCGGTTTCCGCCGAAGCGTCCAAAGTCCACACGGGCCGCATGGCCTTTTCCGCCGTCCGCCTTTCCAAACCCGCCGCCTGTCGCGACAGTCGCTGCCGCGCCAGGTCGCGATTGCTTTGCAAAACCAGGCGCACCCAAGCGCGCTCTTCTTGCGGCCAAGCGGGAATGGGTGTCGTATCGCCAAAGGCGAGCCAACCGCTGAGCAAGCAAAGGCCCATCGATTTGCCAACGCTCATTTTACAAACGCCCATAATATCCTCGCCAATAACGGCCCCTCGCGCCCAAGGCGCGCAAACCAAAGTCCCGTCTCGGCTACGCCTGCCGCCAGAACGCAAGCTTCCGTCCATGGCCGCTGCCCAAAGTACCAATCTTCGCGGCAAGGGAAAACCAAACCGGCGCACGCCTCGCCTTATACTCCTTGAGGCTTAACCAGGAACCAAGACAAGGGCCTCCGCCCCTCCCTGGCGCCCGGCATTTATTATCATGGGGAATCCGGCATCTCCCGGGTTCCGGAGGCGCCCCTTCGGAAACAACCAGTTTGTATGGTTCCGATATCTTACCGGCCGATACCGCCGCCGCGCCCCGCCAGCAGGCGGCCCAGCTCCAAGGCATTGTAGGCGGCCTTCGCCCCTACGTGGTTCTTGAATACCGCGGCCACCGTATCCGTCTTCTTGCGCATCGCCTCCAGGCCCGTGGCCAGTTCCCCCAGTTCGCGCGGCGAATAGAGGTAATCGTAGCGCGCGTTGCGGGCGCGCGATCGCTCCGCCGGCGAACCTCCGGCGCCATGGCCGTCGGGCCGCCAGGCCCCCAGATTGCGGCCGCAATAGCGCACGTAGGCCTTGGAGGATGTGGCATAGGCCCGCAGGGGGAACATGTGGGGTAATTGCGGAAGGTCGGTATTGCAGATGCCGATGCCGGCATCCTTCAGGGCTTGCAGCACCGCTTCCTGGTGCCAAGTGCGGTTGCGGAACTCGATATGCACGTCCAGCCCCTCGGACACGGCGGCCGAGCCCGCCGCCAGCAGGTAATCGAGCGCCTTGCGCCCGCGTTCCATGCCTTCGTCCAATTGGATCAGGAAGGAATAGAAGCGGCCGCTCTCGGCCAAGGGCGAGACCGCGGCCGCATGGCGCCGCATTAGGGAGCGGCCCTCTTCCGCGTCCCACGTGCCTTTATGGGACACGTCCCGATGGACCTTGACCGAATACATCATGCCCACCTTGCTGCGCCGCTCCAGTTCGGCGAACTGCTGCAAGAGCGGTTCCTGGTAAAAGGTGTGGTTGAGCTCGAGGAAGGAGAAATAAAGCTGGTAGAAAGGCAGGCGCGCCTTGGCTGCGGGAGGGTAGAAGCGCCCGTCCCAATCGTCGAAGGAGTAGCCGCCCGTGCCCACGCGCAACCCCAAGGCGGAAAGATCGGGCGGGATGTCCTGCGGCTTCCAGGCCCCGGGCTTCCCGGCCCCCGGCTTCCCGGCCCCCGGCTCCCCGGCCCCGGGCTTCCCGGCCTCTCCCGCGGCAGAGCGTACCTGGGGGACCCTGGAGGATCCACCCTGGCCCTGGGGTAACACGAAAGCTACCCCTTCGGGCCGAGGGGGGTTGGAATCGGGAGCGGGCGACCAATCACTCATACTGCACAAATGTATAGAATGCTTCGGGTGGAGATCAAGACCCGCAATCAAGATCCCCCCAAAACCATGTTGTACCTGGGATTAGATGGATTGGGCGTAGGTCAGGGCTAAAGCGGATAGGCCAAGCTGAGCGGGGCCGTGGGCTTAATCGCCAGTAATGCCATCGGCTTCCGCAAGAAACCCAACCAATCCTGCTTAGCCGCCGAGCCTGGTGGTGATGATCGGCTCCCCTTCGGTGACGATGAGGGTGTGTTCGTACTGGGCCACGCGGCTGCCGTCCTCCGTGGTCAAGGTCCAGCCGTCGCCGGTTTCCTCGGCCCATTCCGCCCCGGTCGATACGAAGGTTTCGATCGCCACCACCATGCCCTTGGCCAAGGCGCCTTGCTGGCGCGGATCGTAATAGTTGCGGATCTCATCCGGGTATTCGTGGAGCGCGCCGCCCGTCCCATGGCCGGTCAGGTTGCGGATCACGGCGAAGCCGTTCGCGCGCGCCTCGTTCTCGATGGCGCGGCCGATATGGCTCAGCTTTCTACCGGGCCGCGCCTGGGCGATGGCCTTGCGCAAGGCCCGCCGGGAGCAATCGCACAGCTTCGCCAACTCTTCGTCGTCGCTCTCGAAGGCCACGGTGTAGCCGGTGTCCGCGTAATAGCCGTCCAACTCGGCGGAGACGTCGAGGTTGATCAGATCGCCCTTGCGGATGCGGCGCCCGCCGGGGATGCCGTGGGCGATGGCTTCGTTGACGCTGATGCAGGTTTCGCCCGGGAATCGGTAGGTCTTGCGCGGGGCCGAGACGGCGCCGTGCCGGGCGAAGTTGCGCGCGGCGATGGCGTCCAACTCGCGCGTCTCGATGCCTTCCTCCATGGCGGCCTTCATGAGCTCCAAGGTCTCGGCTACCACCTGGCCCACGCGGCGCAAGGCTTCGATGTCGAATCGGTTGCGTACGGTCATATTTCCTCCTTAACCCGGGGACATGATAATCAGATAGCTAACCGCTGCCGTTTCTCCGAGTCCGGGCGGGAGAGGCTATCTTTCCGGGCATGAAAACCGTAAAGCTTTTTTTCGTTTTGATCGTCCTGGCCGCATTGGCGGGCGGGGCCTATTACCTATTCGGAACCTTCAGCGAGGGCGAACGCGCCGGAACCGTGATCAAGCTGAGCCGGAAAGGCTTCCTCTTCAAGACCTACGAAGGCGAGCTGAACCTGGGCATGGTGCTGAGCGACAATAGCGGGGCTTCGGTTTCGAACCTATGGGATTTCTCGGTGCCCGCCTCGAATCATGAAGTGCTCGACAAGCTGGATACGGCGATGGCGAGAGGGCACCGCGCCAAGATTTATTACCGCCAGATGTTCGTTAAAGTGCCGTGGCGCGGGGACACCGAGTACATGGTCGACAAGGTGGAGCTGGCGCCCTAGCTCCCGACCCGCCGGGGCCCGGCGCCCCCGTGAACCAATCTTTTGAATCGTTCGTGACATAGATCTCATTCTTGATTTTCACGATCAGGAATCCCCCGCCCTTCCGGCCGTCTGGCTCTCCAGGCTTACCCCGGCAGCCGGCCGGAAGCATCCCCCATTCCGCCGCGCCGACCCGAAAAAAAATGTGACGTTGAGTGCATTGAGACGGGAGGAAACGGGCGTAACGATTTCTCCCGGGGCCGCGACTCAATTTGGGAACGGGATCATTCATTCCGAATAACCCGCTCCGTGAATAGCCGCGGGACTTCCAGGCATTCATGGACATAAAAACCACTACTTACCAAAGGAACAATATGACTTTCGTACAATCCCTTTCGACCCTCTCCCTCGCTTTCGCCATGATCGGCGGCGCAGTCTTGCTCGCTCCGTCCACCTCCACCGCTGGAACGGCGAAGGCCAATAGCGGTTTCATCAGCATCGGCGCGCTCAAGCACGACGCCATTCCTTGCTCCAAACGTGGCGGCACCGACAAGAATTGCCGCGTCGGCCCCCCGGTCAATCCCCCTTCCCGCGGTTGCAGCGCGATCACCCGGTGCCGAGGCTAATGAACCGGACCACGGCCATCCGCTTGCGGTTGGCCATACGGTAAGAAAGCCCCTGGGATCCCGTGGGCTTCTCCAAATCCAGCTTCCCGACAACATGCGCCCCTCCCGACTCCATCGCTTCGCCGGCTTCCTCGCGCTTTGGCCGGGGTTCGCATGTCCGGCGGATTCCTTCCACCTTCGCGGTACGGAGGATCCTCGCGCCGCGGTCGAGCGAGCGCTGCCGAAAGACGCGTTCCGGGACTTTCTCATGGAAAGCCGGACGCGCGAGGATAGCCTTCATTACGCGCAAGGGGAACTGGCCCTCGGTCGGCAGGAAATCGATTTGGCCCTAAGCCATCACCTGGCCGCCGAGCTTCCCGCCGCCGGGAATTTCCGGGACGATCTGCTCGTCCAGCGATCCCGCATCTTCGAGCGGCTATGGCCGTCCGCCGCTCCCGATTCCAAAGGGAAGGATGACCTTGACGATGAGGCCCGCTCCCGAAGGCCCGCTTTCGACTGGGGCGCGAGCGCGGGACATTCCCGCGGGCTGGACCAGGCGGGTCCCCTTCCTCCCGATGGAAAGGCTGGAGCCGGAATCGAGAGCCGCGAATGGACCTATACCGCCTATGCCCGCCAAAGCTGGCCCGTTTCCTTGGGGAACCAGGATTTGCATCTGGGTCTGTCCGCGAATGCGAACCGGTCCAGCCTGGGGGGCGCTTCGGCGTATGAGGCGGCCCTGGAGGCGGGAATGCCGGACGGGATGCTGAAGAACCTGTTCCTCTCATTCTCTTCCGGATTCGCGCAGGCGCAAGATTGGGGTTCCTATCGGTACTTCGGCTTACTGGCCTCCAAGGCTTGGTATTTCATGGACGCGAATGCGTCCTTCGAAGCGGGTTTTTCCAAGCAATGGGATGGCGGATGGAAGGGATTGGGCGAGAATGCCTGGACCAAGGCAGGCCGCGACTTTCCGCTCGCGGGCGGCGATAATTTCCATGCGTCCCTCGAAGCCGCGGCGAACAGGCAGGGGTCCCAACCCGGATCCTATTTCTCGTTTTCCCCCGCTTTCAGCTACGCCTTCGCGATGCCCGCCGGCTGCCAGGCCCAGGCGGGAGCGTGGTATGCCTTGGATACTTACGCGGATTATCGGACGGGTCTGGATTTAAAACTGCGGAAGGATCTCCCCCATGGTTATTTCCTGTCCGTGGAATCTTCCCTCGAGCTCGGGTGGACGAATCCGGCGCGAACCGGCCCCGACGCCTTCCAGCCATGGCGATGGGGCATGAGCTTGAATGCCGGCCGATCTTCGGGCCGGTGAAATTCCCGATCCGCCAATGCCCGCGGAGATGCGGAAACATTCCTGACACCGCGATCCGGATCCGAAAACATTCGGGAATCCCTCCGCCCGATTCTCTATTTTGATCAGTACGGGGGGGCCCATGGCGGCCCCGCCGGCAGGTTCCGTCTTACTTAAATCCCGATGGGAGACCGCTTCCATGGAAAAGCCCGGCCGCCCCGATCCCATCCCTCTGCTTTTGATCAGCATCGACCCGATCAAGCTGGAAGCCCTGACCCGGGCCATGCGGGAGGAATCCCCGGAGATCACCGCGGTTAACGATCTGGGCGAGGCCCTCGGGAAGATAGCGAGCTCCCGCTTCGCCATGATCATCCTGGACCTGGAATTGCCCGGCGCGGATCCGCTCTCGTCCGTGGAAAAGATCAGGAACGCCCCCGGCTCCGATGCCACTCCCATCGTCGTCATCAACTCTTCCAAGCCCGATGAATCCGAGGTGCGCCGCGGTTACGGGCTCGGCATCGTCGATTTCCTGTATCTCCCCCTGGACGCGCCGTCCTTCTCGCCCCGTATCCGGATGCTGGCGCAGGTATTCCGGGAAGGCCTGGCCATCCGGGAGCAAGAGGCGTCCATGCGCCGGGAAACCAGCGAGTTGCGGAAGAGCGTGGACGAAGGGAGCGCCCGCGTGAAGCGGGTCGAAGAGGATTCGCGTCTGGTCTACGAGAATATCGTGGACTACGCCATCTTCATGCTGGACCCGGACGGGAAGATTTCCAGTTGGAATCCGGGCGCGGCCCGGGTGCTGGGCTATCCCGAAGAGGAAATCCTGGGCCGCGACGTCAGAATCCTGTTTACCCCTGAGGATCTCGCGGCGGGCGAATCCGAGAAGGAAATCAAATCGGCCCTGGACGCGGGCCGCGCGGAGGATGAACGTTGGCACGTCCGGAAGGATGGTTCGCGTTTCTGGGCCTCGGGAATCCTGACGCGGGTCCTGGACCACGATGGGAAGTTGCGCGGGTACATCAAAATCATGCGCGACCAGACCGAGCGCCAGATGGCCCGGGAGAAGCTGCAACAGAGCGAGGAGCGTAACCGCCGGCTGGTCGAGGAAATCCAGGACTACGCCATCGTCCTGCTCGATCCGGAAGGCCGCGTCATGACCTGGAACAAGGGCTTCGAACGGATCCTCGGTTATGAAGCGGCGGAGATACTGGGCCAGAGCGTCTCGATCATCTACACCCCCGAGGACCGGGCCCTGGGAAAACTCGCGCAAGAACTGAAGACGGCCGTGGAGCAAGGCCGCAACAAGGACTCCGGCTGGCGCGTGCGTAAGGATGGAACCTACGTGTGGAGCGAAGAAATCATCTCCCCCATCCGGAGGGATGACGGCGCCCTGACGGGTTTCACCAAGGTCATCCGCGACATCACCCTGCAGAAGGAAGTCGAGGAGGCGCGGGCCTCCCAGGTGCGCTACCTGGAGGGGATGGACGGCATTTCCTCCGTGCTGGAATTGAACCTGGATATGGAGCAAGTGCTGCAACTGGCCGTGGAAAAGATCAACGCCATATTCGGGGGGGATGCGGCCTTTCTCATCCATCCGCTTTCCCGGAATACGGCGCGTTTCCGACTTCCCTATGTCGCCGTTAAAAGGGCCGCCGGCAAAGGGCCGCTGTCAAGGCCAGCGGGGCCGCCATCAGGGCCTGGGGGCGCGGGAATCGTCGACGGCGCCCCCATGAATTCCGGATTCGCTTCCGCGCTGCATTTCTCTTCCGAACCCATCCTCATCGATCGGGATAACCCTATACCCGGACTGGAACCTTGCCTATCCGGATCCGGCGGTTCGCTTGCCGCCATCTTGATCCGCCCGAAAATAGGGGAGCCTTGGGCCCTTTCCGTCGTCCATTGCGCGGAGAGAGCGCCTTGGCCCGCGAACGATCTCCGACTGTTCAAGGACATCGGCCTCCGCCTGGCCGGCGTGCTGGATAACCTCCTCCTCCATCGTAACCTGAAGCAGGCGGAAGAAGAAGTCCGCCGATCCCGGGATCAGCTCGACGTGATCCTACAAGGGATAGCGGATGCGATCCTGGTTTATTCGCCATCCGGAGCGCTGGTTTTCTCCAACCAGGCCGCGGCGCGCATGCTGGAATACCCGGCGCAGCCCACCGAACGGCGGGATGAAATGCGTTTGGAGGAATCCCTGCGGCGGATGGAGATCATGGACGAAAGCGGCAAGCCGATGCCTCCGGAGCAGACGCCTTTGCGCCAAGCCTTGAAAGGGCTGGAAACCCCTCCCACCTTATTGCGGTACCGCCTGGGAAGCGAAGGCCAGGAGCGTTGGCTGATCACCCGGGCCAAACCCATCCTGGACAATGCCGGCAGGGTGCGTATGGTCATTTCCATCTCCCAGGATACGACCGAATTGCGCAAGGCGGAGGAGCAGTTCCGCCAGTCGCAGAAGATGGAGGCGGTGGGCCGGCTCGCCGGCGGCGTCGCCCATGATTTCAACAACCTGCTCACCGCCATCAACGGATACGCCGACCTGCTGCTCGGCATGATGGAAAGGGAGGATTCGCGGCGGTCCTACCTGGAGGAAATCCGCAAGGCCGGCGATCGGGCGGCGTCCCTCACCAACCAACTGCTGGTCTACAGCCGCAGGCAAATCCTCTCCCCCAGGGCCGTCAATCTCAACGACGTCGCGTCCCAGATGGAAACGATGCTACGCAGGCTCATCGGCGAGGATATCGAATTCCAGGTCCGGCTGGACGGCGAAATCGATACCATCAAGGCGGATCCCGGGCAGATCGAGCAAGTGATCCTGAACCTGGTCGTGAATGCCCGCGATGCCATGCCCAAAGGCGGCCTGCTTTCCCTGGAGACGCATCAGGTCGACATGGCGGACGAGCCCGGGTGCCTTAACGAACCCGCCATAGCCGGCCAATACGTGCGATTGACCGTCCGTGACACGGGCGTGGGCATGGAGGATTCGGTCAAGAGCCGCCTCTTCGAACCCTTCTTCACGACCAAGAAAACGGGTCATGGGACGGGCCTGGGGCTTTCCACCGTCTACGGAATCGTGCGCCAGAGCGGCGGATGCATCGGGGTGGAAAGCGAGAAAGGCAAAGGCACTGCTTTCAAGGTGTATTTCCCGGCCGCCGGGATCGTGAACGGCGAAAAGAAAATCGAGGAAAGCGGGGGGACGGGATCCGATATGTCCGGTACGGAAACCATCCTGATCGCGGAGGACGATTTCGCCGTGCGCAGCCTCGTCAGGGATATCCTCAAGTCCCACGGATACCGCGTGCTGGAAGCGGGCAATGGCGTGGAGGCTTTGGAGGCCGCCAATGAATACCCGGGGAAGATCGATCTTCTGTTGACGGACGTGATCATGGCCCAGATGGGGGGACGCGAACTCACCGATCGGATGAAGCTCATCCGCCCCGACCTGAAAACCATCTACATGTCGGGATACACGGATGACGCCGTCGTCCGGCACGGGGTCTTCACGAAGACGGAGGCATTCCTGCAAAAGCCGTTCACGCCGGAAAACCTGGTAAGCAAGGTGCGCATGGTGCTGGATTCGGTTTCGGCGTGAAATTCCCGATTCCCCGGCACATGAATACCTCGCCGATGCTCTCTTTGTACGGAGCGCAATCGACGAAGCCGTTCCTGCGGAACAGCCGAACAGCGTCCTTGCAGCGATGCGAGGTGTCGAGAAAGATGCGCGCATATCCAAGCGCGGCAGCCTCCCGCAGCAACCGCTCGAAAACCATCCGGCCAAATCCCAACTTGCGGCGATCCCGCCTGAGCCATAACCGCACCAGTTCCGCATCCATTCCCGCTAGGCGGCGCAAGCCCCCGCATCCGATCACCGCTCCGTCCTGGTAAAGGACCAGGAATACGCCGTCTCCGGGCCCGTATACCGTAGCATGATCGTCGAGATCGCGCAGATAGCCCGTTCGTTCATAATGGAGCAGCAAACCATCCCGGTCCTTCGGAAGGAATTCGAGATCGCCGTAGAATTCCAGCACGGAGTCGGCGATCAGGACTTTCACGTCCGGTACGGTATCATCGGTGAGCGGCCGCAATCGATCGTAGCCATCGCCCCGGCCGTAATGCTTGGTATTCTTTTCATCCGTTATCATGGTCGCCCTGGCCGCGCATGCCCGAGGATGCGCAGCCCCGTCTCTTCGATCGCGATGGGGACTCCGGCCGCCTTCAGGGCGCGTTGCAACGGGTCCGTGAAATCGGGCCCTCTCCGATCCGGCCGCACGTCCAACTCGATCCATTCGATGGCGTTGTATAAGGGCAGGCCCGCCGGGAAGCCCGGCGACCATGACAAGGGCGGGTCCTGGAGGTCGGTAATCTGCCGCACGCGGAAGGGGGCCGGGTAACCGGCGATGCCGGCGACCGCATCGATGGCGGCGCGCCACTTGGTGCTATTCATCAGCACGTTGAGCCGGTTGCGCGAAACGAACTGCCGCAAGCGCTCCACTTCGCGCTTCTGTTCCTCGGTCAGCTTGTCCTTGGCGATTCCCATGCGAGGCCCAGGCGCCAATATATTCAATCCTTGATCGGATAGCTCGGCGCCAG
The DNA here is from genome assembly GCA_019509785.1 of Fibrobacterota bacterium. Classification (NCBI taxonomy): domain Bacteria; kingdom Pseudomonadati; phylum Fibrobacterota; species Fibrobacterota bacterium. The sequence continues at coordinate 22,889 of JAEKLQ010000066.1, forward strand.
TTGGCTGATCTTCACCTCGGATCGCCCGCCCCGGTCGTCCACGAGCTTCAGGTCCAGCACGAATTCCTCGGCGGCCCGCTTGGCATCTTGCCCGGCCTGCAGGCGGGAGCCGCATTCGAAGCCGGTGATCATCAGGCTATCGCGCGCCCGCACGCGGATGCGGCGGCGGTCCTTAGGGATGAGGCGGGCCCAATGGCCGCGGGGATCCCCATGCAGCGTGAAGCAAACGCGACGCCGGCCGGCGTTGAACGCCACTTCGCCGAATCCCCGGAAGCCCAGGGTACGCACGTATAGGCTATCGAGGGTCACGGCCCGGGCCAGGCGGTTCTTGATCCACACGGCGCTGCCGGCTTGGGCGGGGTTGGACCAATCGGACCGCGAGAATTCGGCGGAGGACGCGGACCCGCTCGCGAACAGGAAGACGAAGACGAGGGCGGCGGCGAAAGACTGAAGCGAAGGCATAAGCATTTTTCTCGGGATGCGGACGACTCCCGCCAATGTAGCGAAGGATCGTTCGCGATCCGACCCCTGAAACCGCCTCGTAGCGATCTCACAATTCCTGACATATTTATTTCGCGTAACGAAAGCCCTACGCGTCCCCGGCGTTTCCCGCGCTCAGGATCGCCCCGAAGCCGGAGCGCGCGCGGATCTTGGCCATCGCATCGCCCAGGGCCCGCTGGCGGCGATCGTCCCCGGTCGCGAAGAGTTCGGTCTGGCCGGTATCGGGTTTGGGGGCCGGCGCCGTGAGGGAGACGGCGCGCAACGCCACGCGCCGCTGGTAGAGGATGCGGAAGAGATCGTGGGCGAGGGCGGCCAGGATCGCGAAGACGTCGGTGCGCGGCCGCACGGATGCGGTCTTGCGCGCCGACTTGCCGTCGGCATAGCGGATGGCCAGGGTGAGGCGATCGGCCTGCAGCCCGCGCGCGCGCAGTTGGAAGACCAGCTTGTCGGCGGTAAGCCGCACGGCGCGCGCCAGCGCGTCGTCATCGTTGCCGTCGGCGTCCAGTACGGTCTCGGCCGAGGGATCGCGGATCGCCGCGCGCCCGATCTCCAGATCGAGGCCGCAGGACAGGGTGAAGAGCTTGTCGCCTTCGGCCCCGAAGCGCGCGGCCAGCGCCTCGCGGCCCAAGGCGCGCACCTGGCCCACGCTCTCCAGGGAATAGCGGCGGATGCGGGCGCGGCATTGCGGCGACAAGCCCGGCAGGCAAGCGGGAGGCAAGGGATCGAGGATGCCGGATTCCGATCCCGGCGGGCAGGCCGCGGCGCCTTCGTCGCGCCCGGCGCCAAGGCGCGCCATCACCTGGGCCATGAGGCGCGTGGCGGCCGCGCCCGCGTATACTTCCTCCAGGCCGGAAACGTAGCGGGCATCGCGAAGCAGCTTACGGGCCAGGCCTAAGGGACGCAAGGCGCGGGCTGCCGGCGTGCCGGTCATGTCCAACAGCGCGCGGCCCCCGCGCACTTCGGACTCGGGCGTATAGCGCAAGGCCAAGGCCCGCAGTTCGTCGCCCAGGGCGGTTTCCCACGCGGGGTTGCGCGCCGCGACCTCGAGGCCCCGCAGGCGGCGGCGCGCGGCGGCCAAAGGCATGCCCGCGAAAACCTCGGCGGCGCGCGCGGCCGGCGAGACGGCGACGACGTAGGTCTTATGGTTGTCGGGATCCTGTTCCACCACGGCGAAGGGGCGGCCGCGCAGGCGATCGTCCCAGGCGGCGATGGCCTGGGCCGGGAACTCGGGGGCCTCCAAGGCCAGGAACAGGGGCGACGGATGGGCGGGCATACTGCCCAAATGTACAGCATATCGGCGGGCGGGGCAAGCCGGGCGCCCCGTCCGCCCCGTTCCGTCACGGCCCGATGGAAAAGGCCCCGCTGACGCCGCTGATGCCGGAGCTCAGCCGGCTGATAACCTTCACGGAATAATCCGCGCGGGCGGCCAGGCCCGCCGGAACGATCCACGTATAGCTGCCCGTATTGGAAACGTTGGCCACAATGGTCTGGACCACCCCGTCCCCGTCGTAGAGGAACAGATCCACGTAGCCTTTCACCGACGAGGGATCGCTCCATAGGATGGAGAGGGAAGCGCCCGTTTTGGCGGCGGCGCCTGCGGCCGGGGCGGAAACCGTGAACTTGTAAGCGGACGGATCGACTTCTTTCACCTCGAAACCATAGGCGCCATAATAACTGGTCGAAGAGGCTTCCACGGAAATGAAATAATCGCCGTCGGCGGGGGCCACCCAGGCCAGGCTATTCACGCTGTCGAGGGAAGACTTGGTGCTGCTGAGCAGGGTCGTCGCCCCGCCGGCGGGCCACAAACGCAACAAGGTGGGAACGGCGGACTGCGAAACGGTTTGGATCAGGTACAGCTTTTGGGAATGCGCCGCGAAGCGGAACCAGTCCTTATCGCGATAGCTCAAGGAAAGGGGCAGACGCGGGGAATTGGGGACTATGGCCTTGGCGGTCGCGATGGAATCGTTCGGCTCCAGGGAGTCCGGAGCGATGCCCGCGATCGTGAAGGGCGCGCTGGAACCGTAGATCAAGGGATTGGAATAGTTCGAAATGCGCAAGCGATAGTTCTTGCCCGAAGCGAGGCCGGAGGGGATCGAGAGGGAGGCCGTGCCCGAATTGGAACTGTAGCTCGTGAGGCTGTAGAGGAGCGTATTGTCCTGGTACAGGGCCAAGGACACGTAATTCCCGAACCAGGCGCTATCGGGGACCCACGTGGCGCTGTAGGCGGAACCGGAGGACCAGACCGCGCCGGAATCGGGAGCGGTGAACTTGACGGGCACGCCGCCTTGGCTGGCATCGTACGCCGCGAGCATCAGGGAATAATTTCCGGAGCCGGAGTAATACTGGACCTTCACGAAATACTTTCCGGAGCGGGTCGGGGTATAGCTGGCCGAGACGCGGCTTCCCGACACCGATGAAAGGCTGTATCCCAGGCTGTCGGTGATGCTCAGGTAGACGGTGGCCGAAGCCGAATTCACGGTGGCCAGGTAGGTCTTGCCGGCCACGCCATCGAAGCGCGCCCAATCGGAGTCGCCATAGACGATGTTGCGCTGCTGGGCCACGCCATCGGCGGTGATGGCCTTCGCGGCGCTGCGGAGATTATCCGGCTCGTACGTATCCGGCGTAATCCCGCTGATGGTGAAATAAGGGCTGAATCCGTAGATGGCCCGGTTATTGTAGGAAGAAATGCGGATGCGGTATTTATTCGAGGTGTAGGTACCCGCCTGAACGAGCCAGGAATAAGTGCCGGAATTCGAGAGGTAGCTGCTGGCCCCCTGGGCGAGAACGGTGTCGTTATAGAGATCGAGATAAATCAAAGTGCCGAAGGTCGCGCTGTCCGGGGCCCAGTTGATGGGATAGCTCGATCCCGCGGACCAGACCGCGGCGGAATCGGGCGAAGTGAATTTCACCGGCAAGCCGCCCTTAACCGGATCATAAGCGGTCAGGGACAGGGTATACGGGCCGGATCCGGAATATCCTTGTATCCGCAGGTAGTATTTCCCATCCCGTACCGGAGCGAAGGTCAGCGAGACACGGCTTCCGTATTGCGAGGACTGCACGAGGCCCGCGCTATCCGTCACGTAGAGATAGACGTATGCGGCTCCGGCGTTCACCGCCGCCAGGTAGGTCGTGCCGGCCGCGCCGTCGAAACGCACCCAATCGGTATCGCCGTAAACGATGTTATGCTGCTGGACCGTGCCGTCGACGTCGATGGACTTGGCCGTCCCCCGCGAATTATCGGGCTCATAGGAATCCGGGGTCAAGCCGCTGATGGCGAAGTAGGAACTATAGGCGAAGATGTCGCCGGCCAGCGTGGAGGAAATGCGGATGCGGTATTTGCTCCCCGTATACAATCCACTGGGGATGGTCCAGGTATAGCCGCCGCTGTTGGCCACATAGCTTCCGATGGACTGGACGAATGAGGTATCGTTGTACAAAGACAGGGTGACGCTGCTCCCGAAAAGCACGCTATCGGGAGTATAGGAAATGGTGTAGCTCGAGCCGGCCGCCCACGTGGTCTTCTCGTCGGGGGCGGAAAAGGCGATCTTGGAAGAGCCGCTGGAGGAATCGTATTCGAGCACCGAGATCTGATAGGGTCCCGGCGCCGAGCCTGTGGTATGAACCCGCAGGTAATGCGTGCCCGCGTAGCCGGGAACGAAGATCGATTGGATGTTTGTCCCATAGGACTGCTTCAATTGGCGCCCGGCGCTGTCGAGCACGTCCAAATACAAGTATCCGGACGCGCGCGTTCCCATCATGTATCGTTTCCCCGCCAGGGTCTTGAACCGCATCCAATCGGTATCCCCCGTGGTCAAGGTATGCTGCTGCGGCGTCCCGTCCGCGTCGATGGGCTTGGCCAAGGCCAGGGTATCGTCCTTCTCGTAATCGTCGGGATCGGCTCCGCGGACGAAAAAGGCCGGGGAGAACGCGAAGATGCCCGCATCCGAGGTGCTGGCCAATCGGAAGCGATAGCGGCCGGTGGAAAGGCCGCCGGGGAGGGTCGAAATGAACGAATCGGCCGAAGCCGTGACGCTACTGCCGAAAACCGAGACCAGGGCGGAATCGCGCCACAGGGAAAGCTGCGCATAGGCGCCCGGATTGCCGGAGACGCTCCACACGGCTTTCGCCTCCATCCCGGCCGTAAGCGTGTCTTCGGCCCGGGGAGAAAGGAAGGCGAACGATCCGGACCAGTTGGAAGAGATGCTAAAGGCCGGCCCGGTCCGGGAGATGGCGGGATCGCCATATGCGAAGATGCGGATGTGATAATCGTCGCCGGAACCTAAGGACGAGGTCAGGCTCGCCAAGGTATATGAGCCGGTCGCGGCGGAAGCCGAGGTGGTCGCGGTGTATGCCAGGATGGTGTCCTTGAACAATTGCAACCCCACGTAGGATCCCACGGCGCCCGTCGTGGACCAGGTGATGCGCAGGGACGAGTCGAGCTTGGCCTTGGCGCCTTTTACGGGCGCGGTCACCTCGACGCTTCCCGAGTAGATGGAATAGATGCCGAAGGCTTGGCTGAAGTCCCACTTGGAGCTGTCCGCGATGTTGGTGACGCGTAAGCGGTAGCCGGCGCCCGAACCCAGGCGGTAGCCGCCCAGGGAACGCGTGCCCGGCAGGCTCCAGACGAAAGCGCCGGTTCCCGACTGGGACGAGGAAAGGTTGCCCAGGAAGGCATCGCCCTTGTACACGGACACGCGCACCAAGCCTACGCCCGCCGTATCGGAAGCCGACCATTGCACCTGGTAGGTCGAATCCAGGCTCAAGCTGCTGTAGGCGGTGGGATTGTTGATCGTGTAGAAGCCGCGATTGGCCTGGCCGGAATTGCCTTTGTTTCCTCCGGAAGAGAAGATGCATCCCTGCAGAACGAGCAGGGGAACGGAGAGCGCGACGAGGATGAAGGTAACGAGAGGGAACCATACTGCGGATCGGGAGCGCGTAATGGGCATGGGCATATCCTGGATTGTGGGTGGGCCAAATGTAATTATGCCCAACCCGGATCCGGATGGGGAATCCGGTGACATTTCCGGCACCGCCACGGAGATCACGCGGCCGCGCCTCGATGGCTTTCCGATCAAGCCGCCAACGCTTCCACCCCGCCGGCGTAGGCCGGATAATCGCGCATGCCCTCGTGCAACCGGCGCGAGGCCGATTCGAAGTCCACCTGGTTGGGCAGCCATTCCGCCACGCGCACCCGCTCGGCCTCCAGCGAATAGGTCCCCGATTGCTCGCCGACCTTGCCCCATACCTCCAGCAGGTTGCCGGCGAAGGGCGCCTGCCCCGCCAGGGTATCGCCCCATTTATCCAGCATATCGGGCCAGAAGATGATGTCGAAGTATCCCGTCTTGTCGCCCAAGGTGAGGAACTTCATGTAGCGTCCCGAGTCCGCCACCGGATGCAGGCGATCGGTGACGGGAATGCCCAGGATCTTGACGCGACGCCCCACATGCCTTCCCAGCTCGGCGGCGCGCACCGCCCCGCGCGCCAAGGGATGGTTCTCCACCACGTCCAACAGGTTGGCCGAGAGCACGTAGCCCAGCATGCGCAATTCGTTCAGGCATTTCTGCATCAGCGAGTACTCGCGCAGGCCCGGCCCCTCCAAGGCCCCCGGCAATCCCGCCGCGCGCCGCCCTTCGCCTAAGGTCGATCCCGGCCCGGCCGCGCGCGCTCCGACCTCCGTCCCGCCGAAGAGATCGGACTGGTCCCCCCGCGCATGGCCGTAAGCGGCATCCAGTTGGTACAGCAGCTCGGGCTGGGTCATGCCGAAGCCGCCCATGGCTCCCGCCAGGATCAGGTTCTCGGCCTCGCGCTTGTGCAAGGGCACGCGCCGCAGCAGATCGGGAAGATCGCGGTAAGGCCCATCGGTCTCGCGCGCTTGCACCAGCACCTTCAGGGCCGTCTCGCGGCAATCGCGTACCGGCACCAGGCCCGGCCGGATCCACTTGTCGCGCCCATGGTAGGCGAGGCGGGAATGATTCACGTCCAACGGCAGGATGCGCAGGCCCCAGCGGCGGGCCTCGTCGAGATAGACGTCGCGGGTGTAGAAGCCGTGGCGGTTGGTGATGACGGCGGAGAGGAATTGGGCCGGGTAATGGGCCTTGAGGTGGGAGCATTGGAAGGAGAGCTCGGCGTAGCTGGCGCTGTGGGACTTGCAGAAGGAGAAGCCCGTGAACGAAGAGACGCGCGTCCACAGGGCTTCGGCCTGGGGCCGCGTGAACGGATCGGGCGCGCGGCCCATGCATCCATCGATGAACATGCCCTTCACCCTTTCCCATTCAGCCGCCTCCGGGGCGCCCTCGTGCGCGCTATTCATCATCTTGCGGATGCGATCGGCCAGCTTGAAGGAAAGGCCCGCCACGTCATGGCAGATGCGGATCACGTCCTCCTGGAAGGCGCACACGTCATGGGTATCGGAGAGCAGGCCCTCCAGGGAGGAATGCAGGAACGCCCAATCCTTCACGCCGCTTTTCATCTTCCGATGCCTTTCCACGAAGGTGTCGCAATAAGCCGTCCCCGCGGGGCGGATCAGGCTGGAGGTGATGACGATTTCATCGAAGCTTTCCGCCTTGGCCCTTTGGTTCAGGCGGATCTGGGCCGGGCTCTCGATGTAGAAGATGCCGCGCGTCCGGCCGTTCTTGATCATGTCGTTCACTTTCGGATCGCGGAAGCATTTTTCTACGTCCCACACTTCCGGATCGGGATAACCGGCTTCCTCCAATTGGGCCAGGGAATCGCGCAGCACCGAGATGGAACCGTTGCCGAGCAGATCGAACTTGATGAGGCCCAGATCATCGATGCCGTTGTGCATGTCGATCTGGGTGATGAGCCGGGCATCTCCTGAAGAACCGCCTTCAGCGGTCCTCGACCATTCGCATCCCACGTGCCGGAAGATGGGTTCGTTGGTGACGATGAGGCCGCCCGGGTGCTGCCCCAGGAAACGCGGCCGCCCGCGCACCTGGCGGGCCCACTCCCCGATGCGCAGCACCTCATCGTCGATGATTTGGCGCGACTGGGTGTTGAAGCTGTCGAGCACGGCGGTCGCCTGCCCTTCGGAATATCCGAATACCTTGGCCACTTCGCGGAAGGCGGCCTTGCCGCGGAAATGGTTGGTGGTGCAGGTGATGGCCACGCGGTCCCGCCCGAAGCGCTCGACCATCCATTTGAGCGCGCGGTCGCGCTCGTCCCAGCCGAAGTCGAGATCGGCATCCGGCGGAGCGGCGCGATCCTCGTTGAGGAAGCGCTGGAAGTACAGGTTGAGCGCGATGGGGTCGAGATTGCACACGCCCAGGTTGTAGAAGGTGATGGAGTTGGCCCCGCTTCCCCTCAGGATGCTGCAGTCGCGGGCGCGGCGATACCGCGAGCCTAGGGCGCGGGTGGCCCAATCGCGCACCTCCTTCACCATCAGGAAGTAAGAGGAATAGCCCAGCTTCCTGATCACCGACAGTTCCATTTCCTGGATGCGGCGGGCCTCGGCGAATGCGGGCTTGTTCCCGTACTTGCGCCAGAGCCCGCGGCAGGCCAGCCTCGACAACCAGACGTCCGCGGTGTAACCCGGCTTCCGCGGTTGGATATCCGGCATGATCCATTTCCCCAGGTCCAGCTCGACGCGGCATGCGTCCGCGATGCAACCGGCGTTCTCCAGGGCGTCGGGGCGATCGCGGAAGAGCTCCGCCATTTGCGCATCGGAGCGGAACCAGGCCCCCTCGGGCGCGGTCTCGCCGGGCTTGAGGCGCGACAAGGTGGAGTTGAGATCGATGGCCCGCAAGACCCGGTGCAATTCGTGCTCCTTCGGATCGAGGAAGCTGCAATCCCCCGACGCGGCCACGGGCATTTTCCAAGCCTCGCAGAGCGCGGCCACCCCTTTGCTCCGCTCGCGCGCTTCCGCCGAATGGCGGACCAATTCGCCGTAGGTCCGGGCGCGATTGGGGCTTTCATGCAGGGCCTTGAGCGCGCGCGGGTAGGCGGTGAGCAGGATCAGGTCGGGCCATTCCCGCGCGAAGATGCGGGCGAAGGAAGCCCTATCCCGCTGGCGCAAGGTCGCGATCTCGCAAAGGTCCCCGTAACCCTTGGCATTGCGCGCCAAGGCGACGATGGTTTCGCCCGGGCGCCCCGGCTCGTCGACTTCCATGCCGAGGATGGGTTTGATATGGATCCCCTGCGCGCGGCACGCCTTATAGAAGAGGATGAGACCGCTCATGCGATTGGTATCGGTGAGGGCCACGGCTTTCATCCCCAAGGCGGCGGCGCGGGCGGCCAGGGCCTCGGGCGAAGGCAGCCCCGAGAGGTCCCTCAGGGGCCGCGGGCGATTGCATCAGCGATCGATTACCAGCGCTGTCCGATCCATGGCCCTCCCGCTTCGGACGTACTGCCAACACGGCAACCGGAGCCTCGGCCTATCGAC
>JAEKLQ010000067.1 GCA_019509785.1 Fibrobacterota bacterium
CGGTCACGTCCGTCGTGCGGAAGTAGAACTGGGGGCGGTAGCCGTTGAAGAAAGGCGTATGACGGCCGCCCTCGTCCTTCGACAGGACGTAGATCTCGGCCTTGAACTTCTTATGGGGCGTAATCGTGCCCGGCTTGCACAAAACCTGGCCGCGCTCGATGTCCTGCTTTTCCGCGCCGCGAAGCAAGAGACCCACGTTGTCGCCCGCTTGGGCTTCGTCCAAGAGCTTGCGGAACATTTCTACGCCGGTGACGATGAACTTCTTGCTGTCGCCCAGGCCGACGCGCTCGACTTCTTCCTGCACCTTGATGCGGCCGGCTTCCACGCGACCGGTGGCGACGGTGCCGCGGCCGGTGATGGAGAAGACGTCTTCGACGGACATCAGGAACGGCTTGTCGACCAAGCGGACCGGGGTCGGGATGTAGGTGTCGACCGCTTCCATCAGCTTCAGGATGGCGGGTTCGCCCAAGGGACCCATGTCGCCGGCGAGGGCCTTGACGGCGCTGCCCTGGATGATGGGGATATCATCGCCGGGGAACTCGTACTTCTTGAGAAGATCGCGGATTTCCATTTCGACGAGCTCCAAGAGCTCTGCGTCTTCGACCATGTCCACCTTGTTCATGAACACGACGATATAGGGCACGCCTACCTGACGGGCGAGCAGGATGTGCTCGCGGGTCTGGGGCATGGGCCCGTCGGCGGCGGAGACCACCAGGATGGCGCCATCCATTTGAGCGGCGCCGGTGACCATGTTCTTGACGTAGTCAGCGTGCCCGGGGCAGTCGACGTGGGCGTAATGGCGGTTCTTGGTCTCGTACTCGACGTGCGAGGTATTGATGGTGATGCCGCGTTCGCGCTCTTCGGGGGCGTTGTCGATTTCGCCATAGCTCTTGGCGACGGCGCCGCCGGACTTGGCCAAAACGGTGGTGATGGCGGCGGTCAGGGATGTCTTGCCATGGTCCACGTGGCCGATGGTGCCGACGTTCACGTGGGGCTTATTCCTATTGAATTTCTCCTTGGCCATTTCCCTATAACCTCCTGTTTGACATCCTTATCGAGATTTCAGCGATTCCGTACACATGCCGGGCAAAAAAGTCCGGGTAAAATTTTGGAGCAGAGATAAATAGCAAAATTTCCGGGAAATTTCACCTTCTGCCCTGAGCTAATTCAGGCCGGTCCATTCACTTATGGGACCGACCGCCGAACGAACCGCCCCCTTGATGGAGCCCAAATCGGGAATTGAACCCGAGACCTCTTCCTTACCAAGGAAGTGCTCTACCCCTGAGCTATTTGGGCCTCACCAAGGAGGAAGTGGAGCGGGCTAACGGACTCGAACCGTCAACAGCCACCTTGGAAGGGTGGTACTCTACCAATTGAGTTAAGCCCGCTTTTGCTTGGCTGAGAAGCCGAAATCAGAGGCCGCTGGCTTCATTGCCCTCGTCGCCGTGCACCTGCACGGCTCCTCGGGCGGCTTCGCCATCGACCTCCGCTTTCGACTTCTCAGGCCAAGCCTTCCTGCTATTCCTTAGTCGCCTTTCCGTTGCGATAAGACCCTATGGTAGGGGTCTTGTCGTTTGCCCGCGTTTGCGCTTCGCGCTGGCGGGCCCGTGTCTATTGCTCCGCGTGCGCGCTTTGCACTTACGGGGCTGTGTCTATTGGCACGCGTGCGCGCTTTGCGCTGGCGGGCCTTTGTCTGTTGCCCGCGGGCGCGCTTCGCGCTGGCGGGCTTGTTCCCTATGCTTCCGCGGCGCTCGTTGCGCTAGCGGGGCTGTGCTCGTGCGGGCGGCTGGCCGCGGGCGCGCGAGATTGGGGCCTCCTGAATGGGTGGGGGCGGTTTCGAACCGCCGTAGGCATAGCCAGTGGATTTACAGTCCACCCCCATTAACCACTCGGGCACCCACCCTTTCAAGAGGTCCCGTTTTTCCCTTTTCGAGGATCCTTCGGGACTTTAGGAAAGCCAACGATAGGATTTGAACCCACGACCGCCTGATTACAAATCAGGTGCTCTACCAGCTGAGCTACGTTGGCCCGAAGTGCCTTTCCTATCCTTGGCCGCGCTGGCTATTGGCCAAATCGCATCCAAAAGTGCCGTTCCTCAAAAGGGAGGGAGAAATTTAGCAAAAAGTCGGCCGGAACAGCAAGCGATGTGAGGAAAAATGGGACGATAGGAACCGACGGGCGGAATTCCCTGAAAAAAGGGGTCTAGTCCGAAGTCGCGGCGGCGCGTTCGATGGAGAGGACCCGCTCGACCAGGGTGGGATGGGAGAAATGGAAGGCGCTATACCAGGGATGCGGTGTCAGGTTGCTGAGGTTCTGCTCCGAAAGTTTGATGAGGGCGGAGCGCATGGCATCGGGATCGCGCGTGGCCGCGACCGCGAAGGCATCGGCCTGGTACTCATGGCGGCGCGAAAGGAGGTTTCGCAAGGGCGCGAAGAGCGGGCCGAGAGCGGAGAAGACCGCCATGAAGAGATAGAGCCCGGCCGTGGGCGGGCCTGCGAATGCGTCGGCCAGTGTCCGGGCGCCCGCAGGACCGGCGGCGAAGCCGAAAGCCTGGTAGAGCGGAGGGAACCGCAGGGCCACGGAAGCGGCAAAGAGAAGGGCACCCAACAGCAAAGCCTGCGTGAGCAGCATGGTGCGGACATGTTTCAGCCGGTAATGCCCGATCTCATGGGCGAGCACCGCGACCAGTTCATCCTGTTCCATCCGGCGCAACAATGTGTCGAAAAGGACGATGCGCCGGAAGCGGCCGAAGCCCGTGAAGTATGCGTTCGAATGCAGGCTGCGGCGGCTGCCGTCCATCACGAAGATGCCGGCGGACGGGAACCGCAATCGATCCGCGAGGGATAAGATGGCGCGGCGGAGATCGCCCTCCGCGAGCGGGGTGAATCGGTTGAAGAGCGGCGCGATGAAACCGGGATAAAGGAAGAGCAGGAAAACCTGGTAGAGGAGCGCGAAGGCGAAGGCCCACAGCCACCAGCGCGCGCCCGCGAAGCGGAAGAAGGCCATCAGCGCATAGAGCAAGGGAAGCCCCAGGGCCGCGGAAAGCGCCAGCTCGCGCGCGGTATCGCGCCAGAACAAGCCCCAGGTCATGGTATTGAACCCGTATTTGCCTTCGATGCGGAAGGTGGACCAGGCCGCGAAGGGAAGGTTGAGCAGCGCGGGAACGGCCGTAACTCCGGCCAGGAACACGACGCCGCGCGAGAGGCCGTCGCCGAAAGCGCGGGCCAGCGCATGATCGAATGCGGGCAGGCATCCGGAAAACAACAGCCCCAGGCCGATGGCGGCCGACCACAAGCGCGCCCAACCTCCGAAGGCGAGCCGCTCCAGGGCATAGGCACGGCTGCGGGCGTACCCTTCCGGCGTGAAGCGACCGGCGAAAGGAGCGCGCGTGAAGCGCTCCGGCAAGCCGGGATGGCGGAGGATCTCGCGGCGATTGAGAAGGTCCAGGCCGCTTTCCAGCAGGAAGCCGCATGCGAAAGCGGACAAGAAGAGCGCGCGAATGAGGCCGGGATCCATGATTCAGGCGGGGATTCGGCCAGAAGCGGTAGCGCTACGACTAAGTAAATTATTGCCCATGCGATTCAGGAAAAATACAATCTGGGCGGGAATGGCCTTGGCGGCCGCGGCGGCCGTATTGGCCGGATGCAGCGCGGCTCCGGTGAAAATGGAATGCCAAGAGCTCCAGACCCGCCTGAAATACGGCGATCTCAGCGACGATCAGAAGCGTTTCGCGGAGGACGAATTGGCCGAATGCGAAGGGCGCGCGAAGGCGGCCGAGAGCAAGGACTCCGCCGCGGTAGAGGGATTAAACGATCGTTTTACCCCCAAGGATTCGCTTACCCCCCAGGATCCCAAATAGGCCCCGCATGATCGCCTCTCCCGAAATCCTCCCCAAGCGCCTTCTCGAGATCGCCGCCGACATCAATCAGGCCGGCGGCGCCATCTATCTGGTGGGAGGTTGGGTCCGCGACTTCCTTCTCGATATCCCCTGCCACGATTACGACCTGGAGGTGTACGGGCTGGACATGGAACGCCTGTTCAACATCCTGATGCGGCATGCGAAGCCCAACCTTGTGGGCAAGGCTTTCGGCGTGATCACCATGCGCATAGAAGGGTTGAATTTCGACTTCGCCTTCCCGCGCACCGAGAACAAGACGGGGCCGGGGCATAAAGGCTTCGCCGTGACCGCCGATCCGACCTTGACCTTCGCGGCGGCCTCGGCGCGGCGGGACTTCACCATCAATTCCATGGGCATCCTGATTCCCGCCATGGAGTTGATCGATCCCCATGGGGGCCATCGCGACTTGCGGGCCAAGCTGTTGCGCCACGTTTCGGCGGCATTCTCCGAAGATCCATTGCGCGTGCTGCGCGCGGTTCAGTTCGCCGCCCGCTTCGAAATGGACATCGCCTCCGAGACCCAGGAACTGTGCCGCCGCCTGCCCCTGGCGGAACTTCCCATGGAGCGCATCTTCGGCGAATTCAAGAAGCTGCTTCTCAAGGCCGGGCGCCCTTCCCTGGGCCTGGAGTGGATGCGCAAGCTGGGGCTGTTGTCGTACTTCCCCGAGTTAGGGGCGCTGATGGACGTCCAGCAGGAGCCCGAGTGGCATCCCGAAGGCGACGTGTGGGTGCACAACAACATGGTAATCGACGAGGCCGCCAAGCTGCGCCGCAACGAGTACGGCGAATTCGACAATCTGGCCCTGATGCTGGGCGCGCTCTGCCACGATTTCGGTAAACCCGCGGCCACGGTCTTTTCCGAGGGCAGATGGCGCAGTCCCGCCCATGACGTCCGCGGCGAAGCGCCCACCCGGAGCTTCCTCGATCGCCTGACCCGCGAGACCGCCTTGGTGGAAGAAGTCGTGGTCTTCGTACGCGAACACTTGAAGCCGGCCCTGCTCTACAAGGCCCGCGCCGAGGTGAAGCCCAGCGCCATCCGCCGCCTGGCCCTCCGGGTGGACATCGAAAAGCTCGTCCGGGTGGCCCGCGCCGATCATTTCGGCCGCACCACTCCCGATGCCCTGGCCCGGCAGTTCCCCGCGGGAGAGTGGCTGCTGGAGCAATCGCGGCTGCTGAACGTGCTGGACGAAAAACCCAAGCCCTATCTCACCGGGAAATTCCTGCTCACCTTAGGCATGAAGCCGGGGCCGGAAGTCGGCAAGCTTATCGCCGAAAGCTTCGAGCTCCAGTTGGAAGGGGACTTGGCGGACGCGGAATCGGCCCAGGAGTGGGCCCGCGCCCGCTTGTTGGAATAGGATCGTCCCGGCCCACGGTGGTCGGCCCCCGGCTTGGCCGGGCCCCGACATCCATCTCCCGTTCCTCAAACCAGAACGTATTTCCCATCGTAAGCGGCAAACTTCTCCCGCACGAAGGCCCGTGCGGCGTCCGCCTCCATCGCGAGCAGGGGCTCCATATCCCGGTTCCAGGGGAGCCTTTGCAGGCGGTCGGCGCGGGAGGAGTAACCTACGCGATACGCCTCCTCCGCCGAAACCATGGGTACCGGATTCAATTCCCGCGCGATCAGGAACGCGTTGTTGTACTCCACCGCAACCAGGGCATAGCTGTTGGCCTTCCCCAGGCTTTCGAGCATGGATAGGCTCTGCCCGAAGAAATGGTCCTGCGCCCAATGATGATCGGGATCCCATTTCACCGTGAATTTCAGGGGCGGCGGGATCTTCTCGTTGATTTCCGCGCAGATGAGCGACGGGCGGTACTCCGTGAGCAAGCGTTCGAGCACGAAATAATCGAAGCTGTCGATGTCGAGGTTGAGGAAGCCGAATTCCCTCGGCGTCTCGGCGGCGGCCAATAGCCCCAGAACATTATCCGGCGTCACCCGCGCCCGGGCCAAGCGGGCCCCGGGAAATCCCGCATAGCGGTAGGCCAGCTTGGAGAACTTGAACCCGTCCCATTCGGCCGCCAAACCGTCCCATCCCTCGCGGAACAGCCCATAGGAGTTCGACATGGCCTCCCCGTCCCCGGCCCCGATATCGACGGCGAAGCGGTGCCGGATGGGGAGCTTTCCCAGCAATGACCCGATGATGGCGTCTTCGCCGAAATTGGAATAGCTGCGGGCCCCCGATCCCAAGATCGGCCGTACGCGGCGCAGCTCCAGGCCCAAGGCATCTAGGCTGCGTTTGACCAGCCGAACGCCGGGGTCGAAAGCGGACATGGGGAAAGTTTACCCTTGCCGGGCCGGCCGCCGCAACCGGAATGGCCGCCGCAACCGGAATGGCCGCCGCGAGCCGGGCGGGCCGCCGCGATCGCGGTTCAGAACTCTAGCAGCAATCCCAACCGGCCCAACCACCCGGCGCGGGACGATTGGCGTTCGTAGGCCCCTTGCAGCAGAAAGCTGGAGTGGCGCCCGTTCCGGATATCGAATCCCCCTCCGGCCCGCCACAGTAGGCCCGCATGCGCGTCGGCGAACACGTAGCCCACGTCACCGGTCGCGATGGGCAACACGATGCGCCCGATGGGAAGCCGCACGATGGCGCTCCCCAGCACGGGGATCGCATCCGCCCCCGCCACCGAACCCTGCCCGGACTGGACGCCGATCAAGGTCATGTCATCGATCTTCAAATACCCCGCCGCCGAATAGGCGAACATCGCCCCCCGGAAATGCTCCCGCGAATTGGCCCCGATGGACCCCGTCAGGACAAGGCTGGCGCACGAGAGGCTCGGGGACAGGAGCGCGATCGCGAAGGCGCCTGCCCAAGCGAAGCGGATGAATTCAGGTACACGGATGCGGATGGGCGGAAGGCCTCGGGCCATTGCCCCAAAAGTAACAACAAGAGCCCGCGTCACCGGATAAAGTCGATCGACCAGATCCCCCGCGCTCATAAGAGTAACGAGCTCCACTCGTAATTCGGCCGGGGGCCGGGGGCGGCCGGGCCGCGGCTCTGCGCCGGCGAATCGAGGCGGAGCGAGTTCAGGATTGCAGAATCGCACCAAGCTAATGAAAGCCCGCAAGCGCGATATGTCGATTCCAGGGAAGGATTTGCGGGCGTCGGCAATCCTGAGGAAGCATTGACTCGCAGCACAGGCGAGCCTTGTCTGAGCCGGCCAAGCCACCCGGACCGGCCGAGACCTACCACAGGAGAATTTACGAGGAGAGCTCGTTCACTTTGACCCGCGCCGGCTTATGCGCTGGCGTCTCGATGCGGAATATGTCGCTCCGCTCGATACGGCGCCAGGCCCCGCCTTCCTTGCGGAAGGTGGCCCGGAACATGCCGATGAACAGGGCCATGTTCATGGACACGAAATAGAAAGGGATGAGCAGCAGCTTGGAGTTCTTGGTCTTGCCGTTGCGGGCGTAGCCCAACCCGGCGATGAAATAAAGCAGCACCTGCGCCGCGAAAAGGGCGTAGAACAAAGGACTGCGATCCAGTAGGAGCGCGTTGGAAACCAGCAGTACCATCATCAGCACGGGAGCGACCCAGCGCAGCAACTTGTGCGAGAAGAATCCGTAGGCCACCAATCCCCGCATCGGATTCAAGAGGGGCATGTACTTGGGCAGCAGGTTGAAATTGGCCTGGCTGATGCGCACCTTGCGATGGAACTCGCCGTAGGTTTCCAGAGAGGTCTCTTCGCTGCCGATAGCCTGGGGCTCGTAGATGGCCTCCTTACCCGCCTTCAGCACGCGCGTAGTCACGAAGAAATCGTCCATCACCGTCTTGTCGACGGGAATGCGCTCGAACAACTCGCGGCGGATGGCATAGATGCCCCCGTTGGCGCCGATTACGATCCCCAGCTTACCCTCGAGCTTCTTGATCTCCGATTCCAGGTTCCAATAGATGCTTTCGCCCACGCCCAGGGCCGAATTCCCGGCGTCGTGCAGGATGAGCCGCCCGCATACGCAACCGACCGAGGGATCCTCGAAATGGGTCAGTAGCTTTTGCAAGGCGTTGGGCAGCAACATGGTATTGGCGTCGCAGAAGACCAGGATGTCCCCGGAAGCGCGCGGCACCAATTGGTTGAGCACGGAGGCCTTGCCGCCGCGCTGGGAAAAGCCGAAAAGCTTCACTTGGGGCGCGTACTTCGCGACGATGGCGTTGGTACGGTCCGTAGAAGCGTCCGAGCCGATCAGGATTTCCATGTTCTTGCGGGGGAATTCGAGATCGAAGGTATTGCGGATCTTCTCCTCGATCACCTTCTCCTCGTTATGGGCGGCGATGACCATGGAGACCTTGAACTTGTTGGGATTGCCCTGCTTGCGCTTGAACGAGCAGAACAGGCTCAGGACCGGTAGCGAAACCGGGTACAACAGGTAGGTATGGACCAGCATGCCCGCTGTCACCCAGAACAGGATTTCCATCAAGAAGCGCCCTTCAAGAACTCCTCGAAGGAAACCTTCCGCTCGCGCGCCCCGGAGGAGATGTATTTGAGCAGATTGATCATCAGGTCGGCTTCGGCGTAGGACGAAAAGCTGCCGATGATCTCCCCCTTAGGGCTGATGAAAAGCAAGGTGGGAAAACCTTCCACGCCCCAGGACAGGGACAAATCGCGCATGGCGATCTTCTTGCCCTTCCAGGTGACTTGATCCTGGCTCTCGGCATTGAACTTGATGCTGACGAAGTTCTTCTCGAGTTCGGCCAGCACCGGCTTGGCTTTGAGGGTGGTGCTTTCCACCATCTTGCAGTAGCCGCACCAATCGGTGTAGACGTCCACGAAGGCGTACTTCTTGCCGGCGGCGGCGTCCTTCAGACCCTTATCGAACGGTTTCCACACCAGGTCCTGGGAAAAGCCCAGGCTGGCGAAGGCGCCGAGGAGCGCCACGGGGACGAAGATGCCGCGCAAACCTTTCATATCACTTCAGCGCGCTTTCCAGCTTCTCGCTAATCTTGCTTTTGGGATAGGCGCCGACCAGCTGTTGTACCACCGCGCCGTTCTTGAAGAAAAGCAGGGTGGGAATGCTGCGGATCCCGAACTTGCTCGCGATGTCGGGAGCATCGTCGGTATTCAGCTTCCCTACCTTCACTTTGCCCTGGTAATCCTTGGCGAGTTCCTCGACCACGGGGCCAACCATGCGGCAAGGGCCGCACCACGGGGCCCAAAAATCCACCAAGACCGTACCGGTGTATGCGGCGACTTCTTGCTCGAAGTTCTCGCTGGTCAGTTCCTTCACAAATTCCGATGCCATGTTCGCTCCTATTTACCCGATGCTTTCATCTCGCCCGTCGAAATCGTCGCGGAAGCCTGGCGGGCCTGGAAGGCCTCCACACGGGCGACCACTTCTTCCTGGAACCGTCGCCAGGACCCGGGGTGGTCCATCAAATCCTCGGTCTCACGGTGGAACTGGGCCGGAGTCACCTGGTGTTGGGCCAGGATAACGCGCCGGATCTGGTTCACCTTGTCCAAGTCGTTGGCGTACCCCACGGTAGCGAGCTTCAATTCGACGTATAAATCTACAAACTTGGCATCCGGGGCGAATTCACCTTTCTGGCAACCCGATACGGCCAGGAGCGCCAGCGGTAACCACCGCAAGGCCCTTAATTGGATAGTACTGCCGGTGCTTGAACGTGTCAATTCGAATTCCCCAACCCGGCTATGCGAATGCCGGAATCGCCGTTTCCCTCCACCCGGAAGAACGGCGAGAGGAACATACAAAGGGCGAAAACGCGGTTGCATGCTTGCATATCTTTTTACCGAATCGTGACAGGCTAGCGGTCCAGCGGGGCCGCAGGCCCCGAAAGGGACCGCCGTCGCCGGTGGCGCTCCTCAAACACCCAAATAATAATCCGAAGCCGTTTTCCCGGCTGGCAAAGCCGTGGGATCGGGAATCAGTTCCGTGGCCTCGGCATCCTTCAGGAAAAGGCCCCGCACGTACTCTTCGCGATCGAAGCGGATCAAATCGCCCACGTCCTCCCCCACTCCGACCCAAGCGACGGGAATCCCGAACTCGCGGCAGATAGGGATGATCGCGCCGCCCTTGGCGGTCCCGTCCAACTTGGTCACCACCAAACCGTCCAGCTTCACGATGCCGTTGAAACCCTGCCCCTGCTGGATGGCGTTCTGTCCGGTATTGCCGTCGATGACGAGCAGGCATTCGTGCGGCAAGGACTCATCGTGCTTGCGCAGCACGCGCACGATCTTGCGTAGCTCTTCCATCAGGTGGCCCTTGTTCTGGAGCCGCCCCGCGGTATCGATGATGAGGATATCGAAGCCGCGGGCCTTGGCCGCCGCGTAAGCGTCATACGCCACCGAGGCCGCATCCGCGCCCTCCTGGTGCTTCACGATGTCCACGTCGGTCCGTTCCGCCCAGCGCTCCAGTTGCGCGATGGCTCCGGCGCGGAAGGTATCCCCCGCGGCCACCATCACCTTCAAACCCAGGCCTTTGTAAAAGTGCGCCAACTTCCCGATAGTCGTGGTCTTCCCCGCCCCGTTGACCCCGATCATGAGGATCACGTGGGGTTTGGCTTTCGCTTCCCACGCCGGCGTCTGCGGCAAAAGGTCGCGCGTGGCTTCGGCCATCCATCCCAGCAACTGCTGAGAGTCGATCTCTTCCCCACGCGCCTTGGTGCGCACGTAATCCATGATCGCGGACGCCACGTCGATGCCGATGTCGCAGGCAAGGAGCTTCTCTTCGATGTTTTCGATTACCTGCTCGGTGAGCTTGCCCTTGCCGAACGCTCCCTTTACCTCCTTGACCATGCTTTCGCGCGTCTTGGTGAGGCCGGTGAAAATCTTGCCGAAAAAGCCCATTCTGAATCCCCGATGCTGTGGGGAATATAATATCCGCGTGGCCTTCGGGGCCGGTCGGTCTCCCGGGGCGCTCCGCCGGTTCGGCTGCTCGCTTTCGGTTCCCTGAGGGCCTTTCACGGCCTGGGGAGACGGCGCCCGCTGCCGCGGGCTTTCCATGCCCTGGATCGGCTCCCTTCCCCAGGCCGTGGACGCTTACAACTCACCGGCGGAGCGCCCCGGGAGCCCGTCCGTTACCGCAACCCCTACGCTTGAGTGGACCGGGTCTTGCCGCATAGGCGTTTCGAAAGCACAGGATCAATTGGACCCTGACTATGGACGCAGCGATGCCAGAACGCAGCGGGCCGCGGCAGGAAGGCCCCAAAGGGGGCGCTGCGATCATTCGGAAAAGGGGGCTATCAGGACCCGCTATCGCCGCAACGGACGAGGCCCGCCGAAGGACGGCCAAGGATTCTTCTCCACGAATCGGACCCTGCCCCGATCGCAAAGCCAACCTTCCTATATCTCACCCACCGCGAAAGCGGGATCGGCTGCGGGACGCAGCCTCGGATGGACCGCGCGGGTCCGGCCGGGCGGGGCGGCGGGCGCATAACAAGCGGACGAAGTTCCGGGAATGGGAAGCGAACGCGGTGCGCGAAAGCCCGCGTGCGCGCAACATCGATGCAGGGGGCGATACGCGGGCATCCCCATTCCCGGAACGAGGATAGATCCAGGGGTGGGTCTAGCGCCGTGCGCGCCCGCCGCCCCGCCCGGCCGGACCCGCAGGGGGACCTACGAAGAAGCATCCCGCATCAGATCCCCGAACGCGTCGATTTCATCCTTCTGCTGCAACAACCACTCCCCGAAGATCACCAACTGCTCCACCGGCAGGTTCAGCTCTTCCAGATACGCGTCCTGCGTGGGCGGGGGCGCTTCGCCAGGCAGGCTCACGATTTGGAAGCCGTGGCAGACGAGATCGGCCAAGTGCACGACGATCGTCTTCTTATAGAATTCCTTGCTCTGCTCCGGCTGATGATGATGGCCGATGGCGGCCACCAGATCGCCGGGGAAATTCCATTGCTCGGCGACATGCTTCCCCAAGCGGCCATGATCGAAACCGAATACCAGGTTTTCGGCTTCGGCGAGGGTATGGGGGCCGGCCTCGATGGTCCGCTCCACGCGCTTGAATTCGCCCGAGTCCAGTTCGATCATGGCGCCCAGGTCGTGCAAGAGGCCCATGGAAAAAAGCTCTTCCACTTCTTGCTGGGTATAAATGCCGGTGAATTGCGCGATGTGGCGGGAAAGCAGGCCTACGGCGATCGAGTGGCGCCAGAAATCGCCCCAGAGCGGGCCCTCGCTTCCGGCCAGGGAGGCCGACAGGGCGATGCGGGAAATATTGTGGTTCCCCAGGCGGACGATCGCCGCCTTGAGCGAGGTGATGCTGCGCGGGGTCCCGTAGAAGACCGAATTGGCCGCCTTCAATACCTTGGAGGAGACGGCCGGTTCCTTCTCCAGCACATGCACCAGGTCCTGCGCCGAACAGGCGGGATCGCGCAGCACGGCCAGGGTCTCGCGGATCAGAACGGGATTCTTGGGGACGCCGCCGTCGCGGCGGACGTAGCGGGCGAAGAAGGCTTCCGGATTGCCGAAATCGCTTTCTGGCATAGGCGCGCCGCCGGTCGGGCGAACCTCAGTTCGCTTCGATAAGGGAAAAGAAAGGCTCCGCTTCCTGGATATGCTTTTCGAGTTCTTCCAGCAATTGCTCGGAGGAAATGCCCAGCCCCAGCAAGCCTTCGACCTCTTTGGCTAAAGGCGCGTAGGTTTCCTCGGCCATGCAGCCGCTGCCTTTGAGATGGCAAAGATGGTTGGCGAAATGGACGATGCAGGCCATGTCCTGCGCCGTTTTGTCTTCCAAGGGCGAATGGTGGAATACGATGGGGCCTTTCAGCTCGTTGGGCATCTGCCACTTGTCCACCAGCATCCCGCTCACGTCCGCGTGGCTCATGCCCAAGATGGATTTCTCGACCATGACCAGGGGCAGCCCTTTCTCCTTGGCGGCATTGAGCACGGGCAGGTAATCCTCGTTGGAGAACTGCTCCAGGATGATCTTCCCGATGTCGTGCAACAAACCGGCTGAGAAAGCGGTCTCCATGTCCACCAACTTCTTCTTGCGATAGATCTGGGCCAACATGCGCGAGGCGATTCCCACCATGAAGGAATGCTTCCAGAAGGCTTTACGATCGAATCGGACCAGGCCGGGTTTCTGGGGAAAGACTTTCAGCACCGAGGCCGACAACACCAAGCTGCGGATGGTATTGAATCCCAGGATGACGATGGCCGAGTTGACGGAGGAAATGGTCCGGGGGATCCCGTAGAAGGCCGAGTTGGCCAGGCGCAGCACCTTGGAGGTGAGGGCCACGTCCCGGGAAATGAACTTGGCCACGTCCTCGGCGCTGGAATGCGGATCGTTCACGATCTGCATCACTTTCGCGGCGATGGTGGGCATGGTGGGGATCTGCCCGAGATCCTGGATAATCCGCTGGTAACGCTGTTTGGAATCCTCTGCCATATTGCCGATCGCGATTGGGTTCTTGGGGTATCATAACACGGTGTAATGCCGAAAGAAAGAGCGGAATGCGGGGACGAAGTACGGGCTTTGCCCAAGGGAAGCTTCGGCGGGCGGTTCAGGAAAAGAAAAAGCCGCCATACTTGGAGTATTGGCGGCTCGGTTTGGGACAGTGGCTTCGTTGCGCCATTCGGCGCAGGCGGCTCCGGGGCTTAGAGCTTATTCTCGATGAAATCCACCATGCCGTAGGCCTTCGCTTCTTCGGCCGTCATGAAGCGATCGCGATCGGTATCCAATTCGATTTGCTCTACGCTCTTGCCGGTCGCATCGGCGAGCAGCTTGTTCAGCACGTTGCGGATCCGCAGCATCTCTTCCGCCTGGATCTGGATATCGGTGGCGGGGCCGTACATCTGGCCGGAAATGAGGGGCTGATGGATCATGACGCGGGCGTTCTTCCAGGCGTAACGCTTGCCCTTGGTCCCGAGGGCCAGAAGTTGCGCGCCCATGGAGGCGGCTTGTCCCGAGACCACGGTCGCCACGTCGGACTTGATCGCGCTCATCGCATCGATGATGGCCATGCCCGAAGAGATCACGCCGCCGGGGCTGTTGATGTAGAGGGTGATGTCCTCATGGTTGAGGGTGTCCAGGTAGAGCAGTTGCTTCACCACTTTTTCGGCGACGGTATCGTCCACCTGGGACCACAGGAAGATCTTGCGGGCCTTGATGAAGGACTCCATGATCTCCTTGCCGAGATTGGATTCCTCCTTCTCCTTTTCCTTTTCCTTATCGTCCATCCGGAAGTCAGTCATGGGGTGCCCGTTAGGTTGGAGGTGTATTCCGCGATCCTACCACTTTTTACGATCTCATAAATAGCAAAATCGCGCGGGTGTATGCAACGGAGGCCGCGGTTACGCGTAACTGCGAAGCGCGGCGACGGTATCAGATCGGAAACCAGTTGGTGGTGCCGTCGGGATTGTCCTTCACGCCGAAGCCCTTATCCTTCAGGAGATCCCGGATCTCGTCGCTCCGTTTCCAATCCTTGCGGGCCCGCGCTTCCTTGCGCTCCTCGAGCAGGGCGGCCAGCGGTCCCGGCAATGCCGTTCCGGCGCGTTCATCCTTCTCGTCGAGCTTGAGCCCCAGCGCTTGATCGAAGTCGAGCACGAGCGCCCCTTTTTCGCCATCCAACAGATCGGGATCCTTCAGCATCTGGTTCAGCACCGCGAGCGCTTGGGGGAATCCGAGATCATCGCAGATGGCGGCCTGGAAGCGCTGGCGCCAGCCCAGGGCGTTGTCCGAAGCGAGGGAGGAGGCCTTCGCGACCAGCGGATCGGTCTTGCGACGCAGGCTTTTCAGGGAATCGCGCGCCGTATCCATCGCTTCCCAGCTGAAGTTCAGGTACTGCCGGTAATGCGCCGACAGGCAGAAGTAGCGGTAGTCCATGGCTCCGTAGCCCTTCTTGAGCAGAAGGTCCAAGGTCACGAACTCGCCCGAGGACTTGGACATCTTCCCGCCGCCACCGTCGGCGGTGGGCTGTTCCACCAGCCAGGATCCGTGCATCCAATAGCGGGAGAAGGTATGGCCGGTGGCGCATTCGGACTGCGCGATTTCGTTGGTGTGGTGCACGCGGATGAGATCGGTGCCGCCGCAGTGGATGTCCAAGGTGTCGCCCAAATGCTTCATGGCCATGGCAGAGCATTCGGCATGCCATCCGGGGAATCCCAGGCCCCAGGGCGAATCCCATTCCATGGCCCGCTTCGAATCCTTGGGCGAGAATTTCCACAAGGCGAAGTCGCTGGCGTTGCGCTTGCCCTCGGTGACGCCGATGCGGTGGCCTTCCTGCATGCCCTTGAGATCGAGCCCGGCGAAATCGGCGTAGCGCGGGAACTTGGCGGTATCGAAATAAATCCCGTCGTCGGGGATGATATAGGTGAAGCCCTTGGCCTCCAAGGTCTGCACCAGGGCGATCTGCTCGGGAATATGCGCGGTGGCCTTGGTCCAGGCGGAAGGCTGCTTGAGGTTGAGGCGTTCCCAATCCTTATAGAACGATTGCGTATAGTACTCGGCGATGTCCCACACCGACTTGCCTTCGCGCGCCGCGCCCTTTTCCATCTTGTCCTCGCCGGTGTCGGCGTCGGAGGTCAAGTGGCCCACGTCGGTGATGTTCACGATATGCTTCACGGCATATCCGACGTACTCCAGGGTGCGGCGCAGCAGATCCTCGAAGATGAAGGTACGCAGGTTCCCGATGTGGACGTAATGGTAGACGGTGGGGCCGCAGGAATAGACGCGGGCCACGCCCGGCGTCAGGGGCACGAAGGGCTCGACCTTCTTGGAGGCCGTATTGTAAATGGAAAGATCGGCGCTCATGGGTGGGATATTTAGGAAGAATGGGGGGAAAGTCAAGCGAGCGGGAGAGTCGCACGCCCCAGCCGAAAGCCTATCGGCGGGGGAAGCGCGCCATTTTCAATCCCTCCGGCCCGCGGCGTCCCGATCCCCGGAACGGAAGAGAATGAGGGGCGCCGGCTTCTGCAAGGCGGAAACGCGCGGCCGGGCACGTGACGGCGCGAGCGAGGTCGTGGGCTGGCGGGGAACGATGATGGAGTTCCCGCTTCGTATCCAGTACACGGTGAGAATTTGGAACTGCGTCGGAGAGCTGCGCAAGAAGATGTATCCGTCAGGGAGTCCTTTGGGGAGGTCCTTAAAGACGAAGGAGCCGTTCTCGTCGGTCTTGGAGAGGAAGGTGATCCAGCCGCTCTCGTTTTGGGAACTGAGGTCGATGGGCCATTCGGCAACCGGCTTGCGCGCCGAATCGAGCAAGGCGCCGGTGAAGGTGAAGCTGTTATTCTCCGTGGCCCGGGCCAATGCGTAGTGAAGTGCGCAGGGCGCCGTATCGCTACCGCACCTCGGAAGCGTGATCAAGCGGGAGATATAGCCCGGATATCCGGCGGTGACCCAAAGAGTCGAGGGAATGCTTCGGGAAGGGAGCCCCTTACTCGTGACATAGGCCCAACCGCGCGTGTCCGTGCTCGCGATGGTGATATTGGCTTCGGTATTTTGAATGGTCAGACTGGCCCCTACCAGGGGCAGGCCCGTCGCCGAATCCGCGACGTAGGCTGCGATGAAGGTCCCGGGAGGGGGCAAGGTATCCGCCGTTCCAGAAGTATCGCCGGCGGTAGCCTGGGCCGGAGCGGCCAGGGCAATGGAAATGCCGAGGAAAAGACCGATACCCGTTTCCGTGAGCCGGCTTATCGCCGAACCGGACCGGTCATGGCGTGAAGATACCATTCTTCCCCCTATGGCAATGCGCTTCGGAACAAAGGTAAATCGAAACCCTTTTCCGCGCTGCTCATCCAACGCGGCGGTTATTCCGCTTCGGGAACCCCGACCAGGCTTATGTAGAGGATGCCGTGGGCCAAGGGCGCCTTCAACAATTCGTTGGCCTGATCGTCGTAATACCCGCCGATGCCGCTTGACCCTAATCCCTGGTGCACCGACCATAGATTAAGCCGTTCGCCGATCTGGCCCGCATCCATGCAGGCGTAACGGTAGCCGCGATCGCCGTATACTTCGGCCAAAGCCGCCAGATTGGCGGTATGCACCAGGGCGAAGGCGCATTCGGAAGCCAGATCCTGCCCCAGGCACATGAAATAGGTCTCGGAGCGGAAATCACCCCGGCGCCGTTCGGTCAGACCCAAAGTGGCGGGATCCAATTCGTACACGCCGGGCTCGAGTCCTTTGATTCCCAAGGCCACCAGGTGGAAGCCCAGTTGCCCTGGAGCCAGGCACCAGGGCGCGCCTTCGGGACGGAACGCGTAGGCCAGCGCCTCGCGGACCTGATCGAGGGTGACGCTGGCGCCGGTGAACTTGCGGCAACTGCGGCGGCTCAGGATGGCCTTGAACGGGCTATACCTGGACGGGAGCGGGAAGGCGGGGCCGCCGCAAGCGCCGCTCACGGGCGCGCGCGGCTTTTCCGAACGGATGCGTTCGCAAGCGTTCTGCTGCACCTGCATGGGATCGCCGGCTTGCGCATGCTTGATGGCCTCGGCGGGAGGCTCGCCGGGATATTGCCCGAAAGCGGCGAGCAGGCTGCCGCGCGGCCCCACCGCCACGCCTAGCAGGGGGAATTCTTCCTTGGGGGTGAGGAATAGAAGTTCTTCCAAGCCCGCGTCCAGAAAGCCGCCGAGCAAGGCGTAATCCTGGCCGGTGGCGCGGCAGGCTTCCAGGAGATTACCCAAGGCATGCCCGGTGTCCAGCAGAATGCGCCGGTAAGCGCGCTCCTTATAACGCCAGGCGCTGCGGCCGTAGATGCCGGTGAAAAGGAAGAGCAGGCCCGCGCCCTCGACGGCGGGATGGCCCAGGAAGTAATGCTTGAGATCGGCCCAGAACGATCCCTCCCAGACGGGGATGAGCGCCGACTTGAGGGAATGGTAATGGTAGATGCCGTCGGCGAGGCCCTTTTGGCCGCGGGCGGCCACGTAGATCTCGGTCGGATAAAGGCCTCCGGCCGAGGGGGCCGCGCGCAGGAAATGATCGCTGCCGGACTGATCGGTTAGGCGGGCGGTGAGACCTAAGGTGAAAAAGAGGAGGCGGGCGATGTTCTCGAGGCCGGCTTCGGGCCCGCCCGATTCGGTACCGCCTGTTTCCGGCCCACCCGTATCCGCGGCTTCCCGGGGCGCGGCCGGGTCCGTTCCCAGGATTTCCATGGCCGCTTGTAGGCGCGTGAGGAGATCGATTTTCCCCTTGGCGGAGATGGGCTTAAAGGCGGGGGGCTGGCGATCCCAATGCACGGGCCCCAGCTTATCGATGGTATGCGGATTGTACTTGGTAAGCTCGTGGTACCGTTCGGTGAAGCTGGCCAATACATTCCCCCCGGCGGAATGTAACAAGGGCGGGGGTTTTTTGTACACTATAGCGGCTTATGGCGCAAAGAGTTGCCTTTACCATCGCCTTGTTGGCCGCAGCCTTTGCTTTGTCCGCCCCGCGCGTTTCCGCCTCCTCTTTCA
This sequence comes from Fibrobacterota bacterium, assembly GCA_019509785.1. Lineage (NCBI taxonomy): Bacteria > Pseudomonadati > Fibrobacterota > Fibrobacterota bacterium. The sequence continues at coordinate 18,241 of JAEKLQ010000067.1, forward strand.
ATCGTAACGAAGCCCATATCGATTGGCGCACGGTCGAGACGGAGCACTTCCGTTTCCATTACGCGGCCCAGCTCGAGCCCGTGGCCGGCTATATCGCCGGCATCGCCGAGGGCGTGGCCGAAGCGAAGATGAAGCGTTACCAGATCCGCCTGCCGAACAAGGTGGAGTTCATCATCCGCGAGGACATCTTCAGTAACGGCTGGGCCAACTCGCTCCAGAACATCATGACCGTCTGGATCACGGACTGGGACTTCCCCATCCGCAGCACGCATAATTGGCTCCGCGACGTGGTCACCCACGAGTTCTCGCACCTGGTCTCCATCCAATCTTCCAGCAAGTTGCCCAGCCCGATCCAGGGCCTGATCATCGGTTACCAGGATTATTACAACGAGGACGTGCAGGGATCCGGCGCCACCATCATCCCCTTCACCAGCCAGCCCAACTGGTTCGCCGAAGGCGTGGCCCAATACGAATCGGAGTATTCCGGATACGACGCCTGGGACTCGCACCGAGACATGATCCTGCGCATGGCGGCGCTGCACGGGAAACTCCTGAGTTACGATCGCATGGGGACTTTCGCCGGCACCAGCCTGGAATACGAGCAGGGCCCCTACACCCAGGGATTCGCCTTCGTGAAATACCTGGCCTCCCGATACGGCGACTCGGCCATGATCCGGCTATGGGCGGAGAACTCCCGCATCCATCGGCAGACCCTCTCGGGATCGATGGAACGGGTGATGGGGAAGGATGCCCAAGGCCTATGGCTGGATTGGAAGAACTCTATCACCGCCCAGTACGCCGATCAGGTCAAGGCGCTCGGTCCTTTGAGCGAGGGCAAGCGACTGACGTCGGAGGGCTTCTACAATTATTATCCGCGCTGGGATCATAAAGGCGAGAACCTCTTCTTCGTCAGCAACCGCGGCCGGGACGATTTCCGCGGCGCCCTCTACCTGTACAAGCTGGGCGATACCACGAAGAAGGAAGACGATCGCCTCAAGATGCTGGCTTCGGTGCGCAGCACATTCGACATCGCCCCCGACGACAGCACCGTGGTCTACCACTCGGCCAAGAACGTCGACAAGGACGGCATCCACAAGCTGGACATCTACCAGCGCAACGTGCGGCGCAAGGAACCCTTCTTCTCCTTCGGGGACGATCCCACCGAACGGCGTTATACCAAGGATGCCAACTCCGTGGATGCCAGCTACGACAAGGAAGGCAAGCGCGTGGTCTTCGTCCGCAACAAGCTGACCAATTTCCAGCTCTGCGTGGCGAACGTACCGACGGCGTCCAAGGCCCGCGGGAAGGGCCGCGCCGACGTGGACAGCGAGGACGTCAAGGTGCTTTGGCCCGCCGACAGCGCCTTGGCCGGGCGTTTCGGCTTCCAGATCTATTCGCCACGCTTCTCCCCCGACGGCAAGGCCATCGCCTTTTCCTATTACGAAGGGGCCTCGCGCAATATCGGCATCATCAACGCCGACGGGACCGGCTTCCGCCCCGTGCTCGACCGCCCGTACGACGAGCGCGATCCCGACTGGTCCCCCGACGGCTCGGCCCTCTACTTCGCCGCCGACAGCAACGCCATCTACAACATCTACCGCGTGGCCCTGGCCCGCGACGCCGCAGGGGGCTGGTCGGCCGCCGCCCCCGAAGCCCTTACCCAGGTGGCCGGCGGCGCCTTCGCTCCCGCTATCGATCCCAGCGGCAAGAAATTGGCCTACGTCAATTACGACACCACCGGCTTTTCCTTGTACTTGCTGCAAGATCTGAAACCCGCCGGATCGCCTCCCACCGCCTTGCGCATCCTGCATCCCAAGGACGAGAAGATCGAGCCCATCGAATTCGAAGGCAAGAGCGAGAAGTACCTGGGCATCCCCAACCGATATATCCTGAATCCCTTGCTCTTCGGCGAGGAGATGAGCGCCACCGATCATTCGGCCCGGCGCGGCGAGCCGAAATGGCTGGTGGGTGCCAACGGGAGCATAGACGATCCCGTCGGGCAGAACGAGGTTTCGGCCGCGCTCTTGGTGGAACTCGGGAAGGGCCTGGATTATTTCGGCGCCAACGATGAAATCATCTCCCCGGATAAGGAATCGCAATTCTATCTGTCGTGGATGAATCGGGCCACGCCGGTCACCTTCGATCTATCCTTCTCGCGCGGGAACCTGGCCAGCCACGATACCGTCACCGAGCGCGACCGCTTGGGCGGCGCCGCGGACACCTCGGTCAACCAGAACTACGCCCTCATCTACCGCACCCTGGAGGCGGGCCTTTCCTACAACCTTTTCGAGGCCGGCGCGGTGGACGATTACTCTCGCACCTCCTTCCTGCGATTGGCCGGCGGTTACACCTGGAACGATTTCAATTTCTACGACTTCCCTTTCGCCTTCGAGTACTACAAGGATCTCTACGCCTCCGGCGTGCTCAACCTGTACAGCTCGACCTATTCGGATAAGGAACTGGTGGCGCCGCATGGGTTGGCCGCGGCCATCGCGTACACCTACGACCACGCGGGCATCATCCGCAAGGGATCGTTTTCCGAAACCTTCGAAGTGGGCCCCTCGGGAGAAGTCCTCACCAAGTTCCGCGACTACACCTTGCACGATCTGGACGCGGGCGCCACCTACGGCACCGGCCTGTTCTGGTCGGACAACGGATCGGTGCTGGTTTCCGCCTTCGCCGGCAGCGTGCTGGATTGGTCGGTGGCCAAGTCCGAAGCCGGCGCCGATACCTTGGATACCTTCTTCGCCAAAGGCCTGTTCCTCCGCGGTTACCCCTACCTGCGGGATATCGAGAACCTCACCTTCCAAGGCGAGAACACGCTCAAGGTCAGCGCCGATCTGAACCAGCCCATCTTGCCCGACATCTACAAGTCGTATTGGGTGCTGTTCGTGGAAGACTTGTACGTGAACCTCTTCTGGGAAGCGGGACGGGCCTGGAACGGGAAGCTGTGGGACATGGCCTTGTTCGACAAGCGCGCATGGAACCAGGAAGGACCCCGCGAAGCCTGGTACCAGACCTTGGGCTGGGGCCTCAAGCTCAACTCCCGCATCTACAACAACTATCCTTTCCTCGCCTATTTCGAAGCGGCCACCGCCTTGTCCGGCGTCCCCGACGGCAAGGGCGGACGGCAAAACCTGGGAACCGTGAAGATCCCCCTCGGGGGCCGCGGCACCTCTATCGACACTTACGCCACGCGCATCAGCTTCGGCGTCTCCTTCGGCTTCTACAACGGCTTACTGGGCAAGTTGGACGCGGCCCGCAACCCCAATCGCCCCAGGTCGGCGCTTGCCCATTTTTAAGCGGATGCCTATTACCAATCGGAAAAAAGGCCGGGCGCCGCGCGCCTTCGCCTACGTCAACGGCCGCGTGCTCCCGGCGGAAAAGGCCGTCGTCTCCGTCTTCGATCGGGGCCTGGTCCTGGGGGACGGGTTGTTCGAAACCGTACGGGCCGTGAAGGGCCGCCCGCAATTCTTTTCCCTCCACTTCAAGCGCCTGGCCAAATCCGCCAAGCGCCTGCGCATCCATCTTCCCTTGGATGCGGCAAAGCTAGAGGCGGTGATCCACGAACTCTGCGTGAAAAGCCGCCTCGACGATGCCACCGTGCGCATCACCCTGACGCGCGGGCGTTACCTGGGAGGCTTGGCCATCGACCCTTCGCTCCCGCCCACCCTCATCATCACCGCGGCCCCAGTCACCGGGCTGCCTTCCGAACTCTATGAGCGGGGCGTGAAGGTGATCGTTTCGGACATCAACAAAGCGGCGGCGTCCGGGCTCGATTCCTCCATCAAGTCCACCAACTACCTGGCCAACATCTTCGCCAAGGCCCAAGCCGATCGGCAACGCGCCTACGAGGCCATCCTCCTCGGCCCCAAGGGCGAGATCGCCGAACTCAGCACCTCCAACTTCTTCTGCGTCATCGGGGGCAAGGTCCTCACCCCGCCCCTGGAAACCGGCATCCTGCCGGGCATCACCCGCCAGATCCTCCTCCGCATCCTGAAGCGGGAACGCATCCCCCATGGCGAAGCCCGCTTGTTCCCCAAGGACGCGAAACGCATGCAGGAGGCTTTCCTCTCTTCGTCGGTGCGCGGCCTGGTCCCCATCACCCGCATCGACGATGCCACGGTCGGCGAAGGCCGTCCCGGCCCCATCTACCGGCGCGTGCGCGAAGCCTACGCGCGCGCTTGCGCGGCGGGCTGAAGCGCGCTACGCGGGAGCGGTATCGCATCCATGGACTCCGGGGCCTTATTCCAGCAAAAGCGACGCGGGCTCTACGTCGCCTACGATCACGCCTTGGATGCCGCGCCCTACGCTTCCTTCGCCCTGCATTTCGCATCCTTGTTCCGCCTGGAGCGGGACAATTCGCTGGCGCGCGAGCTGGGCGAGGAAGACGCCGAGGCGCATGTCCGCTGGTTGAGCGCGGGGCCCCTGGCCGATTGCCGCTACGCCTTGGTCCTGTGCGGATCGGCTACGCACCTGTCCGCCTTCGTGGATTGGGAAATCAAGGCCGCGCTGGATAGGCGTCTCGCCCTCATGGGGGTCATCCTGCCTTCCAACCCCGGCGGCTTCCGCGATCCTGTCCTGCCCGAAAGGCTGCGGATCAATTTCGACAGCGGCTACGCCATCGTGGCGCGTTCGGACGAGCTTCTCGACGGGCGCGTGGATTTGGGGTCGCGGCTCGCCTTCGCCTTGGACCGCCCCCTGGAAGCATTGGACAATCGCCTGCCCCTGCGCGCCCGCGACGGTTAAGAAGGAGGGCGCTGCCGCCCCTTCCGATACCTAATTTTCCCGATATGGAATGGCTCAAAGGCGAACTCGAGATCCGCACTCCCGGCCAAGGGCTGCATGCCATCACCGACAAGGTCGCGGCGCAGATCCAAGCCTGGAAGGTGCAGGAAGGCATGTGCCATCTTTACCTGCGGCATACCAGCGCTTCCCTGCTCATCAGCGAGAATTACGATCCCACCGCGCGACGCGATCTGGAGGAGTTCCTCCGCCGCCTGGCCCCGGAGGATCAGGATTGGCATGAGCATACCCTGGAGGGCCCGGACGATTCGCCTTCGCATATGCGTGCATTGCTAACCGGGACCAGCGAATCGATTCCCGTGGACGGAGGCCGCTTGAGCCTGGGGACCTGGCAAGGCATCTACCTGTGCGAACACCGCCGCGATCCGCACCGGCGCACCGTCCTGATCCGCTGCCTCAAAGCCGGTTAGAAATAACCATAAAAAAGTGTGCGGCCCCGGGGAGGGGCCGCGCGGCGGCCCGGGGTGGGCCTCGTTGGGTTGGGTTTGTGGGGGGTCAGTTGCCGGCCCGTGTCAGCATGACATCGGTATTCTTGCCGGCGAGTTCGCGTTGGGCCAGGACCTCCTTGTCGACGTCTTCATCGTCGGCGTCGTCGGAGACTTCGGCCCACAGCCCCAGGCCCGAGGCCCGGGCGTCTTGTTCCAATCGGGCCAGGCCCGTTTCTTCGGGATGATTCCGCTTATCCCACCAGGCCAGTCCGGCCTTCGTCAGTTCCGCGCCTAGATCCCGTCCGTCGGGCAAGATCACCTTGCCGATCAGGGTCCCGTCCGATTCAGCACCGGTGATTTCCACCGCGACGTCGCTCATGAACGCGTTCTCAGCCACGAAGCGGCGGGCCGCTTTGCCGGAACCATGCGTCTTGTCGGCGCAATCGATGCCTGCGATCTTCAAGACGGCCACCTTGCCGCCGGTAAGGATTTCGAGAGCGGCGCCGGACTTTATCCCGACGACTTTGGCCTTCAGGGTGGCGGCCGGAATAGCGGTAACGAGGCTGCAGAGGAGCATCAAGGCCTTCATCGTATCTTCCTTGGGTGCCGGAGCCGCGAGGCAACCGGGCGGGTTTACTTTACGTCTATCGGAGGTGGTTTTCGAAACCTTTACTCTTTCCTACCGTCCCATGAAGTCGCCCTTATCCCCCCAATCCTCGCAAATTCCCGTTGGATTATTATGGAATCGAGAGGGAATCGAGACAGGCTAGGGAACACGGCCGCAATGGCTTTGAATAATGGATGTCATTCATAGGAAATGAGGACGACGTCGGGTGATACCCGTCACAGGGTTTTACCTTCACCCGGTTTTGCGCGTCCCTAAAACTGGCCGGCGAAATCGCGGCGCTCGGCGTGCTTGCCTTCCAGCACTTCCCGTACCTTGGCGGCCAGGGTCTTGGGGGAAAAAGGCTTGGGCAAAAAGGCATCCCCGAATGTTCCGGCCCCATCCCTATCCGATAGCTCGCCGGGAAGGGAGGCCCGGCCACCCATTCCGCCCAATTGTTCTTCGCTGTACCCCGAAATGAACAAGACGTTCATCTCGGGCCGAAGCGGTTTGAGATGTTCCGCCAATTCCTTGCCGCTCATGTTGGCCATCACCATGTCGGTCAAGAGCAGGTGGATGGGTCCCTGGTGGCGCTGGCTGATGAGGATGGCTTCGCCGCCATGCCGGGCTTCCAACACGGCATAACCGTGCATGCGCAGGATCTCCCGCACCAGGGTCCGCACGGCTTCCTCATCTTCCACCAGTAGCACCGTCTCCACGCCCTTGAGGGACCCGCGCACGTGGCCGTCCCTTGCTGGTTCTTCGCGCGCCAGGCGAGGAAGGAAAACCTTAATGGTGGTTCCCCTGCCGATCTCGCTTTCCACCGCCAGGGTGCCGCCGCTCTGCTTCACGATCCCGTAAACCGCCGATAACCCCAGCCCTTGGCCGACGCCCTCCTTGGTGGTGTAGAAGGGCTCGAAGAGGTGGGCCTTCGCCTCTTCGTCCATGCCCGTTCCCGTATCCGAGATGGACAGCATCACGTAAGGGCCGGGTACCAGGAAAAGTTCCGCGCGGGCGGTGACCCCGTCCAGTTCCACGTTGCCGGTCTCGAGAGTGAGTTGGCCGCCATGGGGCATGGCGTCCCGCGCGTTCAGCGCCAGGTTCAGGATCACCTGTTCTATTTGGCCCGGATCGGCCCAGACTTCGCCGAGACGGGGTTCGAGTACGGTCACCAGCTCGATGTCCTCGCGGATCAGGCGGCGGATCATTTTATCCATCTCGCTTACGGCCTTATTCAGATCCATGGCCTTGGGGCTTAAAACCTGTTTGCGGCTGAAAGCGAGCAATTGGCGCGTGAGCGTAGCCGCGCGCTCGGCGGCATTGCGGATCTCCTCCGCGTTCTTCCGTTGCAAGGCCGGGTCGCTCGCGCCGGAAAGCAGCAATTCGGCATAGCCGGTAATGGCCGTGAGCAGGTTATTGAAATCGTGGGCTACGCCCCCCGCCACCCGTCCGATCGCCTCCATCTTGCGGGAGTTGCGCAATTGCTCCTCGCTGCGGCGCAATGCTTCCTCGGCGCGCCGGCGCGCGTCCACGTTGATGGCCACGCCGATCACCCCGGCCACCTCGTCGTAGCCTTTGAACACGGGGCTGAAATAGGTCTCGAACCATTGCCCCTGCAGTTCGACGGTGGAAGTGAATTCCTCCCCCGACAAGGCGCGGCGGACGTTGAGGCGGATCTGCGGTTCGTTCCTATATATCTCGAAGGCGGATTTGCCCGCCGCTTCGCCCGCCTTGAGCCCCAGCGCTTCCAAGCCCCGGCCTTCGCAAAGGGTGAAGACGCCTTTGGCGTCCAGGGCGAAGAGGACCAAAGGCGCGTTGGAGATGACGGTACGCAAATGCTCTTTGCTGCGGCGCAGATCTTCTTCCACGCGCCGGCGCTCGGTCACGTCCATGGCCAACCCCAGCACGCCGTCCGGCCGATCCCCGCCCCCGTCCATGGCCCGCAGATGCAGCTCGAAGGTATTGCCCGCCATCTCGACCATCTCGTCGACCTCGCGGCCATCCAAGGCCCTGCGCACGGGGCCCGCCAAGGCCGGCGCCGGCGAAGGACGGGTGAAGAGGGATTGCCCGAGCAGCGAAGCGGGATTCAGATCCATGGCCTCCAGGCCGCGGCCCTCGGCCATGGTGAAAGCGCCGTCCTTGTCCCAAGCCAGCATCGCGAGAGGCGCATGGGCCAATACGGAGCGCAGTACGCTCTCGCTTCGGCGCAAGGTAGCTTCGCTCTGCGCCAGGGAATCTTGCCGGGTCTTGCGCTCGGAGATGTCGCGCGCGGAAACCATGCGCGCCTGCCGGCCTTCCCAAGCCAAAGGATATCCCGCGGCTTCCAGGTCCAAGCGGCTTCCATCGGCCTTAAGCCCGATGAATTCGCGAATGGAGAAGACCCCGTCGCCATCCCAACCGGCATCGGGGAGGAATACGGAGAGGGGTTGGCCCAGGCAAGCATCCTCGTTCCGGCCGAACAGGCGCTCCCAGGCGGGATTGACTTCGGCGACGATGTCGTCTTGGAACAGGGCCATGGCGTCGGGCGCCTTGGCGAAGGCGTGGCGGAATCCGCCGGTGCGGAAGCCGTCGTTGGAGAAGCTACCGGTGCGGATGTCGTCGGTGCGGGAGGCGCCGTCGGCGGAAGCCGATGCTTCTTTCTTCCGCCCGAAAAGAGCGCTCCAGCTCGCTGCCATTCGTCACTCCCCTCAGAGGTCCGATAGTCCCGTGGACGGCCCCTTGCGGGCCGCGGCGATGCGGACGGCCGTCACGCATGCATAGGACCTCATATATACCTTATTCGTAACTCCGATCCCAGGAAATCCCGGGCACAAATTCACATTCGTGAGATTGGTATCGTTTCCATTTCACTTATAAGATGACCGTGTTGCCGGACGCGGCCGGGTCCCGATCCGGCCGCCATGATCCAATGGGCCCGCGGAACAGTATCCCGGTTACATCGCGGGCCATTAGGGAATCAAAACTCGGGGGGGTCCCGGGACAAGGAAATTCGACGTAGGAATGCGGGGCTAGGGAAAGGAAAAACGTTCCACCGGATGACCGGCGGACTTCCGGCCCGGGGGAAGGCGGGCTTCAGGCCAGGTGGCCGGTGGACGCCAAGGCGGAGCGGACCTTTTCCAGCAAATCCCTGGGACTGAATGGCTTGGCCAGGAAGGCGGCCCGCGTCTCCATAACCTCTTGCTGAACCATCGGATTATTCGGGAATCCCGAAATATAGAGCACCCCGATATCGGGACGTAGGAGCCGGATGCACTTGGCCAACTCGCAACCGGTGAGGAAAGGGTCCATCTTCACGTCGGTGAGGAGCAAGTGGACGGGCTCCTTATAGCTATCCAGAAGGAGAAGGGCCTCATCGCTATGCTGGGCCTTGAGGACCTGGTATCCGTCGTTCTCGAGCACCAAGGCAGCCAGGTTGCGGATGGAGTCCTCGTCATCCACGACCAGTATCGTCTTGGGAGTCTCGGACATGGGAACCTCGAAGTCCTGGGCCATTATACAGCTCCCGAGGGAACCTTTTCCTGAATATAACGTACGATTTTCATCCGAACGAAAGGAAGCCCGTTGCCTACGCGGCCGCCTCAGGATACATTACTCATTCATCTCGCCGCTCCCTGGACCGGATCGGCCTGGCGTATTTGGACCCCCGGGAATATCGGCCCGTTCCCGGCCGCCAACCTGACGGAACCTTTTCCGCTTCTGTCCTAATCTTACCAGGAGGCGACCCATGATCCCCGAAGTAGAGACTCCAACTCCCCAATCCCGCTCCGCCCGCCTCAAGATCCTCCTGCCCATCGCCTTCGTAGCCGCCGGTTTGGCCCTGTTCTTGGCCCTCTTTTGGCGCGGGGGGCACGGCCACAAGGGACATGCGCGCTCCGCCGCCGCCGAAGGCGATCGCTCCCCGGTCGGCGGTTCCGGGGACGAGGGTAACTCCCGTGTTACGGGTGGCGGATCTGGCGGCGGTTCCCCGGTAGGCGGCAGCCCTTCCCGTTCGTCGTCCGGCAAGAAGGGCGACACTTGGTGGTACCATGAGGGGAAATCCCGCAAAGGGGCGCCCGACGACGCGTGGTGGTCGCCGGGAAAGGGCGGAGACAAGACCGGTTCGGGTCGCGGATCCCCGGTAGGCGCCTCCTCGAACGGGGACTCCCGCGCCCAGCGCGGTTCTCCCAAGGTCGCTTCCTCGGAGTCCTCAGAAGAGCAGCCGGCCCAGGACCGGAATAAACCCGCGCACTTCTCGTCCAAGAATCCGGGTGAGGTGGCCGGACAAAAAGGCGGTCCCGACGATTATTGGTGGCGAAATTGAGAGTCGCTAACATAATGGGGGCCACAGAGCCCGTCGCAGCCGAGCAACCCTTATGTTAGGGACTCGAAGGGCGGTTGCACCCGTCGCCCCCTTGTTCTAGATTTCGCGTCCTTGCCCGGCGGTGCTCCGGGCTGTCTCTCCCGCCTGGGAGGGCCGATTGCGGGCACCAGTAGCTCAGCTGGATAGAGCGCTGCCCTCCGAAGGCAGAGGTCGCAGGTTCGACTCCTGCCTGGTGTACCACTCCCTCTCCCTAGACATTCCGCGCTTCTCCGCTCCTACGCCGAGGCCTCCCCTGCATAGGCCCGCCGGACCTCCCTTCCGGAAAAGTTGCCTACCTTTTGCGCTCTAATAGGAGGTGCTCCTGAGAAAGTGCACTGGCATGGTCATGCGCAGCCTGGCGCTATCCGTTCTCGCCATCGCGGCCGGGGCCCAGGACAGGGCGCCCCCCGGGTTCGGGGCGGCGGCGGCCACGAAACCGTTTCCCGACGGGTCGTTCGAGCAGGGGCCGGCGACCTGGGAATACAGGCAGAATTCAGAAGGGCTGGGTACCTTCGAGGTTACCGAGCACCAGCCCCATGCGGGCAAGAAATGCGGCAAGCTGACCGTCCTGAACACGTCCTCGGAAATCTGGCACGTGCAACTGGTCGCGTCTGGCTTCTCCGTCGAGAAGGATCGGATATACCGATTCCAGTACTGGGCTCGGGGGGAGACCGGCGCCGGGGCGCTCGAGGTCGCCTTCGTGAAAGGCTCGCCCCCTTGGTCCTTTTACGGCGCGGCCAAGCAAAAGGTGACATCCGAATGGAAGCGGTACGAGATGAGCTTCACCGCGCCCGTCACCACCTCCGACATCCAGGTCGCCTTCCAGTGCGCCTCCCAACGAGGCGATTACTATGTGGATGACGTTACCTTCACCGCCGAGGGGAGGATGGACCTGAAGCCTCTCCCGGCCGATTGGTATGCGCGGTCGGAGCAGCGGATCGACTCCCTCCGCAAGGGCGATTTCACCCTGGCCGCGAAGACCAAGGACGGACGTCCTTGCGAGGGAAGCGCCGATGTCCGGCTGAAGCGGCACGCGTTCCCATGGGGCACCTGCCTCAATTTCCAAGGTGGAAGTCTCGAAAAGAAATACGAGGAAACCGCCCTGCGGTATTTCAACAGCGGGGTCTTCGAGAACGCCTTCAAATGGGAGGAGTACGAAAGGGTGGAGGGTAAACCCGACACCGCCGATCTCGAACGGTACCTGAAATGGGGCGAGCAGCACGACTTCCCCTTCCGGGGACACGCCCTGGTATGGGGGATAGAGAAGTACGGCTTCGACAGGCATTGGGCCAGGCTCAAAAGCGACGACTTCCTCAGGCAGTCCATGCGAAAGCGGATCCAGCGCGACCTTACCCGTTACCGGGGCAGGATCAAGGAATACGATGTGTGGAATGAGCCTCTCCATGAGCCCGCCCTGTTCAATCGGCTGGGGTTGGAGATCCTGGATTCGGCCTTCCACTGGGCGCATGCCGCAGATCCGAATGCGAAGCTCTTCATCAATGAATACTCGAACATCGACGGCGGGGACACCAAGCCCTACCGGGACATGGTGGAAGCCGCTTTGAAGCGGGGCGTGCCGATCCAAGGGATTGGCGTGCAGGGGCATTTCTCAGGCCCGATCGATCCTCTCGACGTTGCCGCCAAGCTGTATTACATGGCGGAGACGGGATTGCCCTTGAAGATCACGGAGTTCGATCTCGACGTGCAGGGATTGGGCCTCTCCGAGAAGCGGATGGCCGAGGAATATGCCAAGATGCTTCGCACCGCCTTCTCCCATCCTGCGGTCGAGGGCTTCCTGTTCTGGGGTTTCTGGGATGCCCGGCACTGGCGGCCGGGAGCGGGCCTTTTCGACTTCGACTTCAAGCCGAAGGCGGCGGCCGACAGCGTCTACCACTTGATCCACGAGGTCTGGACCACTGCAAAGACCCTGCAGCTGGATTCCCTCGGCCAGGCGGATTTCCGGGGTTTCTACGGCACCTATGACGTCCATATCCGATGCTCCGACGGAACCGATAAGACATTGCCGGCGAAATTCCTGAAAGAGGGTCCGCGAAAGGTCGAGGCCGTAGCGGAATGAGGAATTCCCCCGTTCCATTTTAGCCCGTAACCTTGGAGTTACAGGTCGAGGATTCCCAGGCGGCGCTAAGCCACCGGCAGCGGAAGCAGCACCCGAGGCGAAGTGAACGCCCGCTCCCGTTGCGTAAAAGGATCCCGGAAACGTAGGCTTTTCGAAAGCAGTTGGAGCGGCCGATCCGGATCATCCGCAGCTTCCGGAAGCAGATCCGGATAATAGGGATCGTTAAGGATGGCTGCCCCGATTTGGGAAACCTGCAACCGCAATTGGTGCCGCTTTCCGGTAAGCGGATATAGGGCGAGCCCCGCGTATGCTCCCGACCGTTTTAGAAGGCTCATCCGGCAAAACGCATTGGATACCCCTTCCGCCAAATCGCGTCGCAAGGTGGGCGCATTTTTTTCGATGCGGCACTCCAAGTCCCAGGAATCTTCCGCAGGCGGTTCGCCGAGCCAGCGGACATTCGCCAGGTACCCCTTTTCCACTTGGTGCTCCATGAATAGTTCCTGGTAGCGCCCCCGCTCGTTTTCATGGATGGAAAACAATACCAGTCCCGCCGTGTGCCGGTCGATTCTGTGAACCGGAGATAACCCACGCAGGCCGGTTTCCTCCATCAAACGGTATAGGAGGCATTCCCTCACGAATTTTCCGCCTGGAACCACGGGCATGAAATGCGGCTTGCAGGCGACGAGGATATGATCGTCCCGGTAAAGGATTTGATGGGCATCCGATATGGACGGCTCCGCGGCCACTTCCCTGAAATAAAGGATTTCCG
>JAEKLQ010000068.1 GCA_019509785.1 Fibrobacterota bacterium
AGCTACATGCATTTGCGGATCCGCAAAACCTTCTCCGCCAACCTGAAGGATTAATCGTTCACCAACCTCTACCATTACGTTAATGCATCATCCTCGCCCATTACTTGGGCGCCGTGGGAAGATACGCGGTTCCCTTCCGGCGGCCTGACTTTCTGGCCCACCGGAAGCGGGGCCCCGACGGGCAATGTGGGACTGCTGAAGCAGGTGCGGGATACGCTCGGCGTCACCTGGTTCACTTATGACAGTTCCGCCAGCCTTTCTGGCACGACCAAGATTTTCTCCGACGGTGGCGCGGCGGGGTGGATGGCCCACGTGGACAAGGGGAGGGTGCTTTTCATCAAGAAGTTCACCGATACGCCCTTGGCCAAGAAGGCGCCGGGGACGGAAAACGAATGCGAACTCTATGTCACGCAAGCGCTGCAGGAAATGGAATTGCAAGGGGCGTACGATGCCATTCCCGCCAACGATTCGGTCGCTTGGGAAGTGAAATGGTTCGTCCGCAAGCTGCCTGATGGCATCGCGATTTCACGCAATAAGGCGTTGGCCGATTTCGTGACTCAAGTGGTTTCCGGCGCCACCACGGGACTCGGAGCGGGGCGTGCCGGAGGGCAGGCGGAATTCCGGTCCGGGATTTCCCGGGAGTCGATCCGCTTGCGGATATCCCGCCCTCTGGAGATGAAAGTTTCCCTGGTCGATGCGCGTGGCAACGCGGGTATCGTATTAGCGGAAGGCCATTTCGATGCCGGCTGGCACGTATTCCATGCTCCGCAAGCACGGAACACGGGACCGGCATGGTTGATTGTCCGCGCCGCGGGAAGCAATGCGGTATTGTACCGAAGCTTGATACCCGGCCTCTAAACGGGCCGGTTGGTCTCCGGGTTTCAATTCCTCCGCAATAGCCCGATGATCTTCGAGGACGAAATGGCTGCCTGCTTGGTTGCGCCCAAGGGGACGATGTTCACCTTCCAGATGTAGGCCCCCGTCCCCGCCCGCGTTCCGTTCACGGCCTTCCCGTTCCAGATCAACCGTATCCGATAATGCCCCGTCGCTGGGTCCAAGTGGACGGGCGCCGACGCATTTCCGTTCCCGTCCATCAGATTCGCATCCACGGTGCCCGCGATTCCGGCCACAAAGGCGCCCAGGTTGCTGAAAAGGATGCTTTCGTAGCGGAAGGGCTTGTCGAAGGTGATGAGGATCGAGGGCTTGGTTACCGAGCCGTCCGCGGCGGATGGGAGAGGTTGGCCGCAGTCCGTGCCCGTGCAGTTCCGGGACAGGCTCCCGACCGAGCCTTGCACGGGGGTCCAATTGCCGCCGCCGTCCCGGGAGGAGAGGACGAAGGGCGCGCCTTCGGGACCGCTCGATTGGGAATCATACACGCGGGGGTCCCATTGGACGGTGAACACCGCCGGCGGCACGGGAGGCAGGCGCTTGCCGCCTTCCACGGGAACCCAGCGGTTGTTGACGGAAGGGCGATTGCCTAATAGGTCGACGATGCCGGCGGCGATGCGAAGGCTGTCGCCGGGCGCCAAGAGGATCTTTGAATTGGCATCGAGGAGCAACACCAGACGCAAAGGCTGCACGTCCGGCGATGCGAGGACGGTGATATCGGAGGCGGCGTGGGCGGTTCCTCCCTGCCAATTTAGGAAGGGATGCTTTTCGGAGGGCGTGTAGGTAATGGCCTCGCTGAAAGTCACCGTCAGGGTATCCGGCAATTCGGGGCTGGAGGCCGGCGCGAGTACGGCCCGGTTCAGGACCGGCCCCACGCTATCGGCCAGGGTGAAGGCCGAGGTACGCGACTTCCCGCCATCGGTGAGGAAGGACCGTCCCGAATTGCGGTTGTCGCCCGCGAAGCCCGTCGTGCCGGCGGCGAAGGGGGGCTGTAGGACGGCTTCGACCCGCGTCCCTTGGAAGGTAAAGCCACCCATGGCGGAGGTAAAGGTCTTTTGGGCGGCCGCATCCGGGAACCAGAGTTGTAGGGAGTCCGGGGCGGATTTCAGGGCCTTCGAGTAATTGACCACGGCCTTGTCCACCGCGCCATCCCCATCGGTATCCAGGTACCACCCGGAGACCGCCTGAGGGAAAGTGGCCGGCGTGTATAGGTAGGCGTGGGAAGAATCGTCCGGGTCGGTCGGGTCCACATAAGTGACCCATACGCTGTCGCCTTCGCTCATGGCGATTTGGCCCGCTCCCGTTGCAGCGGGGGAAACGTCCAGGACCGCCACGGGAACGGAGGAACGGAACACCCCCGTCTTCGGCCCTGTTTCGGTCAGGGTAACGCGCAGGCTATCCCCCTGATTGGGATTGGCCACCAGCACTTGCAACTGATCGGCGTTCGCCGTGAGGTCGCCGTTCTTGTCCTGCACCTCCACGATGAATTGCGTTTGTCCGATGACCTAAAAGTGCCGGTTGACGAAGGCGCAGCCCACGCAACCCTGGCAATTGGGATCGGCGCCTCCGAACAGGGTGATATCGACTTCATTGGGGCCGGGCTTCAGTTTGATCGGCACGTTCAGGTTCCAGGCATTGGCCTTGGCGTCGTAGGTTGCGACCTGGGAGACATTGGCGACGCGTTCACCGTTCACCCAAACGTCCGTGAGCTTGCCCGCGTCCGAGATGGTGACCGTGCCCTTAACGATGGCGGTAGAGGAAGCTTGATCCAGCTTCTTGTAATCCTCAGGAGGATTGTTCAGGGGCGCCGTGATCTGCACGTTCATCTGGTAATTCGTAACCTTGGTGGCTTGTTCCTTGCTCGAAGGCGAATAACCCCAGACGAATTGGCCCTTGCGGTATACGGTGATGTAGGGGTCGACCTCGGTGAAGATGTACTTGGTATCGACATCGTCCTTGGTCCCGGTTTTAATGCCTCCGAAGTCGACGGGATCGCCTTGGGCCCGCGAATGGGGAGCCCAGCTCCAGTCCTTCGAGCTTGGGACATAGGTGGAGGGCTGGTCGAGTAGATCGTTATGCTCGTTACGTTTGACGAATGTCACGTCGACGCGGAATCGTGCTCCCGAGGCCATCACGGCGTTTCCCATCGGCAGCGAGACGTACCAAAAATAAGTGTTGGTCGCGGCGTCGAAGGTCTCGTCCATTCGTACCGGCTTCACGCGCTGGATGAGGGTGTCCAGCCCGGTCTTGAAGGCATTAGTGGGATCGAGATAGCCGGTGGAAAGGTAGGCCTGCCCGATGTCGGCGCGTACGCCGAAGTCGGCCATCTGGTCCACAGTCGCGCGCATGTACAAGCGCACATCTAGCGAATCGTAACTTTTGATATCCTGGTTCACGATATTGAAGCCCAGATAGGTCTTGCCGTCCAACGGGTAGCTGATCGCGCGGACATCGAATTCCACGTGCTGGATTTTCGTCGTGAAGGTATAGAACTGCCCTTGGTTATCGTCCGTGATGTCGCCGTCATGCACCTGGGTCGGCGGTTTGCCGGTTCCGTAGACCACCTTGCTATCGTAAGCGCCGTTCGGAGTGTACCAAAGGATCTCCGCCGTCTTATCGGTGACGTTGCAAACCTTCACCTGGGCGATTTGGGCCGCGCCCGGGGGCTGGGCCAGGGTCGTGAAAACGAACTTGCTCCCGCCGTTATCATTGAGACCCGAACCCCCTTTGATGTCGACGGCTTCGGCCTGAAAGTAATAAGTGGTGCCAGGCGTCAAACCGGAGAGGACGATGCGATGCTCCATGCCGGCGGAATCGCCGGCTTTAGTCGTGTTGAGCGCGGTCGCCGAAGTTCCGTAGCGGATTAGGGCGGTGCCGAATCGGCTTTGCCGCACAATGATGATCGCATGATCGGTGCCGACGTATTCGATTTGCACTTGCACAGCCAAGGGATCCGCGGCCTCGTCGTTGGCCAAGCCCAATGCCGGCAAAAGCATGCTGGTCGTCCCGTCCAGGCAAGATTCGGAATGATCGTAATCTCCCCAAAATTCATAGTACAAGCCGGAACCGTTCTGGCCTGCCGCAGGATAGCCGCCTTGCAAGGCCCCCACGGGGGGGCGGTAATGATAAAAAGCGCCGGGCAGATTCGATCCCTCCGGATTGGCTCCGCGATGATGGGGATGATTGAAGTTCTTCGCGCCTACGCCGTAGATCATGCTGATGTCCCAGGGGTTCACTCCCAGCATGTAATCCATTTGGCGCACCAGCAGTTGATGCACTTCATCCGCTTTCCAATCCATGGAAGCAGGGGTATGCGGCAAGGCTTTGCCTTGCAGATCCTTCGCCATATCGTAATAGCAGAAAATATCTGAGGAGTTGCCTGCGATATAACGGTTATAGACCGGGGTTGCATTGGCGCCGATATGGGTGTTGATCTTCCAAAGCGGATCATAGGTCAGGATGTTGCCCCCGTAAAGCTGGGGATTCGATGCCGGTAAGGTGATGGTGCTTGTGCCGCCTTGCATCCAGCCGAGATTGGCGATGTATCCGAAAGCGACGTCCTCGATTAAATCCAACCGCTGACTGGTAATGCCATAGGTCGCGGCTTGCGCCGAATCCTTCAGGATCAAGCGATAGAAAGCCCAAAGCGTGGGCATCTGGAGGCTTGCCCAGCAGGTGTTGGCGCCGCCGCGATTGAGGTAGCCTTGGCCGCTATCGGCGAGCCAACCTGCCGCGAAGGTCCCTTGGACGTAGTAATTGGTGTTCGCGTAGGTCCCTAGGGTGGCGTTGGCAATCAGGTCATTCTTGTATGTCGTATCCTTCGTGGCCCACAACAAGGCGACCGCCGCCAAGGCCAAATCATCGCGATAAGAAGCATCACCGTTGTAAGCCGAGCTATTCGTGATGGTGAGATTGGTCTTTCCGTATGCGTATATCTTCTTGGCGGCCGCCAAGCAGCGATCCGAATAATCTTTGTCGAATGGGGAGTATTGCCGGGAGAAGAAAGCCAACCCGGCGGCGATTTTCCCGGTGACGTTGGCCCCGACCTCCACGCGTACGTCGCGAACGGGTCCGCCGCGATCATGCGGCAACCCGTCCTGGAATTCCGGCCGCCCCCACCAGCCATGATCGCCCCCGAAAGATCCGATGGAAGTGATCATCTTCGAGGGATCGCCTTTGGCGAGGTCGTAGGATTTCAAGAAGTAATCCGCGCCGATTTTGGTTTCGTAGAGCATGTCGGGGACGCCGTCGGTGCGATAGGTATCGTTCTGATTCCTGCCATAATGGTCCGCGTCGCGATCCGGAAGCGTTGCCGAGTAAAGGCCGAGCATGGCCATGGCATAACCCATGGTTTGGGATTCCTTCAGGTGATCTCCGCAATCAAACCAGCCTCCGGTCAAGGAGCCATCCCCATTGGGACCGTCTTTCATATGCGAGGCGGGATGGAACCAGGAATCGGTATTGCCGTCGCGGTTGACGCCATAGAACTTGAGGAGGGCATCCTTGACCCAGCTGTAAATCCGGTTGTCGACCATGAAAGGCGCCGAAGTATCGGTGCCGACCACGATGCGGTATTTGCCCGGAGCGATGCTCGTCGGGATTTCACCCTCGGAAACCGGGCCGGAA
This sequence comes from Fibrobacterota bacterium, assembly GCA_019509785.1. Taxonomy (NCBI): domain Bacteria; kingdom Pseudomonadati; phylum Fibrobacterota; species Fibrobacterota bacterium. Next base: position 5,515 of record JAEKLQ010000068.1, read on the forward strand.
AAAATCGGTCCAATCATGGTATAACGCGTGTCGCCGCCGGAGACCAAGGAGGCGTTGTTTGAAGCTTTGATGGAAAGCTGCCCCGAAGTCGACTGCCCGGTCGCGGTCAGCGTCCCCGTCGCCACCTGCGCCTTCCCCTCATCGATGACCTTGAAAGTCGTTCCCGTCGCGCCCACGGTGTAGAAAAACTTGCGGTCGGTCGTGCGGTAGCCCGCCTGATTCACCCGGATCTTCGAGAACTTGATGTTCAGGGAATCGCGATAGAGCTGATCCATGGTATCCGGGAGCGGATTGGCGATTGGCGCGTAGGGGAGAGGTCCTCCCGCCTGGGCGGAGGCGGTCCGGGGCGCCCCCGCCAACAGGCAGGCGGCCGACACGAGGCCGGCCAGGACGGAATTGCTGAAATGTCTTAGCGCCCGACGCGCCGCGTTTGCGCGCATGGAACACCCCCTCGGGAAGGCTTGGTGGGGAACAGGGCAGGTGGGGTTCGTGCGAACTCGAACCTCTCGTGTGGAATTGGGCTATGGATTGGGTTGATGTCGAAATTAGCGGGCTTTTCGTCGCCGGGATACCATTCGCCAAGGGGCCTCAAGGCCCCGGCGAACTCTTACCAAACGTCCGGGCCGGAGGCTTCTTCCCCTTTGGCGGCCGCCGCGGCTTCTTCCAGCTCCTTGGCCGCCGCGGCATACTCCGCGTTCTTATGGGACTTGGCCTTGAAGTGTTCGAGGATGACCTGGAGCTTTTCCTCGGTGAAGGTCAGCTTCATCTGCTTGGTGACCTTGCCCTTATAGCCCCACTTCTTCATCAATTCCTCGGAGAGCTCGAAGCTGTCCTCGGTGGCGTAAAAGTTCATCTCCGCTGATTGGAAGGCGAAGCATTGGTCCATATCCATGCACTCGGGGGAGGGCGCGCCGGCGGCCTTTTGCTCCATCCATTTATGGATGTGGCGCTTCCGCACCTCGAGGATCTGATCCAGGCGCATGTATCCGATGATGAGGAACTTGCCGCGGAACGGCTCGGCCATCCCTTGGTAGCGCGTGCCGAACAGGAAATAGCGGCGGCGGTTCTTCATGGTGGCCAGGCGCGTCTTGGCGTCCGAGCATTGCAGATAGCCGAAGGTTCCCGTCTCGTAATTCGGGTCCAGAATGGGCAGGCCTTGCTCGTTCAAGGGCTCGCGCACGGGCAGGGCATGCTGCTTGGACGTATCGAGGTGGATGAGCACCCCTTCGCCCTTGCCGCGGTAGTCCTGCCAGTTTCCCGTGCTCAACATATGCGCCCTTTCGGCTGAAAAGGAGGGAGGGAACCGCGGTGTTTCCGGGTTCCGGCAAAGTCTGCCACGGGGGCTTTGTAGGCCCGGTGGCAAAAGGTCAATATAAGGATATGGTCATGGAACCGTCAACGGAATCCCGCCCGCGCCGCCCGGTCCCATCTCTCTCGAGAGTTAGATCTCGACCCGCTCCGATACCACGCGGTGCCCGAGGAATACTTCCGAGAGGCGATCGAAGCCATCGGTTTGATCCGTCGTGAGGAATCGCTGGGTGCCGCCGCGCGATAGCGAGCTTTCGATCTCGCGATGCCGCGAGAGGTAATCCGCCAGGCTGGGCGCGACGATGTCGCCTTGCACCACGATATCGATCCCGGCCGGAACGCGTTTGCGGATGAGGGGGTGGAGGAGCGGGTAATGGGTGCAGGCCAACAGCAAAGCGCCGATGCCTCCCTGCGGCCCCCCCTTCGGTGCGGCGGCGCGGGCCAGGTCGAGCGTTTCCTGCCAATACTTGTCGAGGTAGTATTCGATGCCCGGACCGGAGATCTCGCCCGCTTCCACCAGCGGGACCAGGAGCGGGCAGGCCTTCTGGATCAGGCGCAAACCCGGGGCGAGCTTTTCCAGCTCGAGCGCGAAACTTCCCGACTTGACCGTGCCTTCGGTGGCCCACAGGGCGACCGCGCGGTCGCGGGGGTAGTCGGCCAGGGCCTCGGCGGAAGGGCGGATAATGCCGAGCACGCGGCGATCGGGATGCTCCAGGGGGAGGTTCTTCTGCTGGATGGAGCGCAGGGCCTTGGCGGAAGCGGTATTACAGGCGATGATGACGAGTTTGCAGCCGCGCGCGAACAGGTGATCGACGCCTTCCTTGGTGAAGCGGTAAATCGCCTCGAAGGAACGGTTGCCGTACGGCGCGCGGGCATTGTCGCCCAGATATACGTAGTCGTAGGACGGGAAACGGGCGCGTATGCTCCGGAAGATGGAGAGCCCGCCGAACCCCGAATCGAATATTCCAATTTGCATTATTTAGATTATGCGGGGTGGTTTCCCGATCCGCATGGACGCAAGCAAATTAAGGAATAGTTGCATTTGCGGCAATACCCGGCCCTATCTGGAATGCTGCGGCCGTTACGCCGATCCCCAGACGGCGGGATCGACGGAGGCCCCCGAATCCGAGGCCGCGTGCTATCATGCGTTCCGGCATGGCTTGCACGAATTGTCCATGGCCCTCTTCCCCTTGCGATCCCTGTACCAGGCCTATTGGGAAAAGCTCGGCAAGGAGGATTATCCGCATGATATGCTCATGGAGGATGCGGATTACGCCCGGGCCATCGTCGAGAATTTCTTTTGGGATCATTTCGTGCAATACTCGGACGCGCGCCCCATCCTGCGCACCGCCCGCGAATTGGAAAGCAAGGACCTGCGTTTGGCCCACGATCTGATGCAATGGTCCTATGCCCCCGTTTGGTTCTATCGCGTGGTGGAGCGGAATGAGCGCACCGCGCGGCTGGCCAACCTGGGCAATCTCAAGACCCACGTGGTGATGCATGGAGGCCGTATGCCGGCGGTGGGCGAAGGGGTCATCACGCGCATCCTTCCCTTTCGCGGACGCGAGTATTGCGGCCATGCGGTGTTGTCTTTCGGCGACGGCGAGCGCCCGGCCAATGCCGTGGGGGCGGCGCGCCTGGATTCGCTTTTCCGCGCCGGTTGCCGCGATCTGGGGGTTAAGCCTTCCGTTACCTTGCGGCCGGACGTGCATTGCGACGAATGGCGCCGCCATGGCGCGGCCTTCCTCGCGCTCTGGCGCGCCGAGATCTACGATGCCGCGGTGGGCCGCCCCACCCGCCCTTCCGAAGATGCCGCCTCGAGCCCGATCTTCAGCTTGGCAATCCGGAACCGCGAGGCCCTGGTGGGCGCCCTGGGTAAGGCCCAGGAGGTCCGCCCCGCGGGCGCCGGGCAATGGGAATTGCGTTACCGTTCCTTGCGATTGGCGCGCATCGAGATCAAGGGGGGAAACCTGCTGGTTACGGTGGCGGACGCGGCTTTCCGGGCCTACGTACGCGATTGGCTGTCGGAGCGCCTGGGCCAGTCGGTGAGCCCGCCCGAGGAAAGCGCGGCGGAATCCTTGCCCGGCGATAGCGCCGAGTCGCAAGACATGTGGATCCACACCCCTTTGGATCTGCTGAACGGACAGACCCCGATTCAGGCCAGCATCCATGACCTGGGTCGGCGGCGTTTGAATCTGATCCTCAAGGATATGATCCGGCAAGGCCGGGACGTTACCTCGCTAAGAAAGCAACTCGGGCTGTGAAGCCGTTCGCCTGGGCATTGTTCCTGCTGGGCGCCGCCCAGGCCGTACCAACCGCTTGGGCCGCCGATCCCATCGAATTGGATTCGGTCAAGCTCCTGATGCTGGACCCCAACGACGTTTCCCTGCGGGACGTTTCCATGTTGCCTCCCAACGCCCGTCCGGACCGCTTCCGGCTGACCCGGGTGGAAGCCTTGTTGCGGGAGCCTTTCCGCTTGGGGGAGGTGACCACGGAAATCATGGGCCGCACCGCTCCCGACACGGGCCGGGCGAGGCTTCCCGTCCATCCCGATTCCCTGTGGCCCCTGTTGGATGCGCCCGTTTCCAGCGACGCGGCCGGAGCCCGCGTCCCCGCAGGTAACGTGTCGGTTACCCCGGCGGCTGCGGGTAAGGCCGCCGTTGTCCGTGCCCCGGGCGACACGGGCGCGGCCAAGGCCGGGCCGGTACGGGCGTTCGCGCCCGATTCCTCGGCGCCGGAGATCGATATCGCCCTGCTGCGCGCCGGCCTCAAGGAACACACTTCGGGCCTCTCCGCGGAGGAAGCTCTCTTCCTTTACCGCGAGGCTCCCGGCCTCTTCCTCCAGGACGAAGAGGATACCACCTTGACCCCGGTGCAGATGGAGCTGAAGCGGTTGGAAGATGATACGCGCACGCACCGGGTGATGGAATTGGCGGATCGCCTCCATCGAGAAGGGTTATCGCGCGCGGCGGCGGCGGCCTGGCGCCTGGAGGCCTGGCTGATCGGGGAGGTGCGCGCGGGCCGGGCCCGGCAGGCGGCGGCCCTTCTGAAGCGCCTGGGCGGGAACGATATCCCCGTCCATTTGGGCGGGACGGGAGCGGACCGGTACATCGTGGGGCAGGGGATTTGGATCGATCCCGGCGGCGACGACGAATACGTATTCAAGGGACCGGGGAAGCCGGGAGGCTTCAGCATGGTCGTGGACGGCGGAGGGGACGATCTTTACATCTCCAAGGACAGCCTCGATCTGGGAGCAGGTAACCTGGGGGTTTCCCTGATCGCGGACCTGGGCGGATCCGATCGCTATCTGGGCCGCAACTTCGCCTGGGGCTCGGCGCTGTTCGGATACGCGTCCCTCTTCGATGCGGCCGGGCACGACTCTTACGAAGGCCGCTGCGCCTCCCTCGGCTTCGGCTTTTTCGGCATCGGCGTGCTCCAGGACGAAAGCGGGAATGACGTATATACCGCCAGCCTGCTCTCGGAAGGCGCGGCCTCCACGCGGGGGTTGGGCGCGCTCCTCGATCGATCAGGGGATGATCGCTACCTGGCGCGCCCCACCTTCAAGGATGATCTGCGTTACTCGGATCATTACATCCAGATGGTGCAGGGTTTCGCCACGGGTTTTTCCCCGGACTACGGGGGCGGCATCGGCCTGTTACGGGACGGGGCCGGCAACGACGTCTATCTGGCCGATATCTTCGGGCAAGGTTCGGCCTATTGGTACGCCCTGGGTTTGCTCATCGACGAGGCCGGGGACGACCGCTACGAGGCCCATCAATACGCGCAAGGGGCCGGGGTGCATATCGCGGTAGGCGCGGCCCTGGACTTCGGCGGTAACGATCAACGGGCTTCCAAGGGCGTCAGCCAGGGTTGCGGCCACGATTACGGATTCGGCTACCTCTACGATCGCGGCGGCGACGATAACTACTTCGCCGTCGACATGAGCCAAGGCGCCGGCAGCGCCAACGGCTTGGGGATCATGCAAGACGGGTCCGGGAACGATTTCTACGTCACCGCCAATCCGGAGATGGCTTTGGGCCATGCCGATTTGCGGCGCGACCGGGGCAGTTACGGTTTCTTCCTCGATCGCGGGGGCAAGGACAAATACACCCGGCCGCGCAGCGATGGCGCCGCGTGGCGCGTCTCGGACGGAAAGTTGAAGGGCAATGGCTTCGGTCTGGACAGATAAGCATTGGCGCGCTTGCGCGAAGTTGGCGCTGGGCCTGGCCGGCGCCTTGATCGCGAGTACTACGCCTCCGGTTTTCGCGGCTGCGCCTGCAACCGCAAACGCAGCGGCCGTCTCGAAGGCCACGCCCAAAGCCGTCGCGATCGTCCCCGTCCTGACGCGCCAGGACTCCCTCTTCATCGCCGCCGCCACCGGCGAGCCTCGCTTCCAACGCATACGCGATAGCTCCGAGAAGATCCTGGTAGCGGGGGACACGGCCACCCTGGACTATTTGATCGCCCATCGCCTCATGGGCCAGACCCCGCGCCAGCGTCATTACGTGGAGACCTTATTCAAGGCCATCTCCGACTCCGGCCGGCATCCCGCCGCCGCCGCCCGCTTGTCCGCGGCTTTGCCGGCGGTCCCTGACAGCTTGAAGACGCAATTGCTGCACATCGGGTCCGAGCTAGGGGACTCTTCCTTTCTGAAGACCGCCCGCCATTTCCTCGAACACGATAGCCTGGAGGTGCGCAAGAACGCGGTCCGCAGCCTGGGGTCCTATCCGTCGCCGGACAACGCCGCCTGGCTGATCGCGGGATTGGACAAGACCCGGGACCTGGAGCGGGCCGAACGCCTGTGGGCCTTGGGCAGGCAGAAGGGCTTCCAGGACTGGCCGAAGGTGCTGCCCATCTTGAGGGACTCGAATTTATACAACCGCGAGTTGGCGCGCCGCATCGTGGCGGCGTCTTGCGTCGATTGGTCCAACGTGGAAAAGCTGGCCCCCTCGCCCATGGACGATGACGAGCTTTTGGAGTGGGTCCTGATGGCGGACGAATCCCCGGGCCTATCGGCCAAAATCTGGGTCCGCAAGCACGTGCCCATGCTCTCGCCGGCGCGCATGAAGTTCATCGGGTCCGCCCTGCGTTTGCAATAGGCTATTAGCCCTGCGATGGGCCGAATTCCGCGCTTTTCCCGGGATTCGGGCAGGTTGTATAATATGGATAGTCCTCCGCAGGACCCTTGGAAAGGCCCCATGATCCAACCCACCCGTAAACTCACCCCCTTTGGAGAAGTCAACGCCCGCGTCAACCGCGCCTCCGATTTGCTCGGTATCAAGGAGAATTACCGCCGGCTCCTCACCTCATGCTGGCGGGAAGTCAAGGTCTCCCTGCCCATTACCAACGACAAGGGAGAGATGAACGTCTACGAGGGTTACCGCGTCCAGCACAACGGCGTGCGTGGGCCCTATAAGGGCGGCGTGCGTTACCATCCCGAGGTGGATTTGGATGAGGTGAAGGCCCTAGCTTCCCTGATGACCTGGAAATGCGCTATCGTGAACATTCCCTTCGGCGGCGCCAAGGGCGGCATCGCGGTCGATCCCTCCAAATTATCCGAGCGGGAATTGCAGACGCTTTCCCGACGGTTCATGATGAGCGTGAAGGGCATGGTGGGCCCTTACAAGGATATCATGGCGCCCGACGTGGGCACTAATCCCAAGGTGATGGGATGGATGATGGACGCCTATCAGCAAGTGGCAGGATATTCGCCGGCCATCGTTACCGGTAAGCCGGTGGCCCTGGGAGGCACCCCGGATCGACTAGACGCGACCGGCCTGGGCGTCGCGATGATCACGCGGCGCATCCTGGAAGAACGCAAGGAATTTCTGAGCGGGAAAAGCGTGGTGGTGCAAGGCTTCGGCAACGTAGGCAGCTTCGCCGCCCTGCATCTGCATCGCATGAGCGCCAAGGTGGTCGCCATCGGTGACGTTACGGGCGTGGTGCGGGACAAGGACGGGATCGACGTGGAGAAGCTGATGGCCCATTTCGAGGCCAACCGCACCCTGAAGGGTTTCCCCCAAGGCGAGTTCGCCCCGCGGGAGCAATTGGACGTCCTCACGGTCCCCTGCGATATCCTGGTGCCGGCGGCGCTGGGGCACGTCATTCATTCCGGCAACATGGACAAGATCAGGGCCCGCTATGTCATCGAAGGCGCCAACGGCCCGATCACCCCGGAAGCGGACGAATACTTAGGGCGGCAGGGGATTATCGTGGTGCCCGACATCCTGGCCAATGCGGGCGGGGTGGTCGGCTCCTATTTCGAGTGGGCCCAGAACATCCAGGTCCACAATTGGGAGCGCGCGGAAAGCAAATTGGAGCTCGACAAATTCATGTCGACGGCCTTGGCCGGCGTCTCGGCGGCGGCCAAGAAGCACGCCATCAATTACCGCGAGGCGGCTTTCGTGGTGGGCGTGGATCGCGTGTTCCAGGCGGCGGTGGCCCGCGGGCATTGAGCCGAACCAATGCCTGAGAGCCCAAGTTGGCGCGGCCGTCATCGGAAGGCGTAGAACAGGTTCACCGCGAAGGTGACGATGACCTGCTCCGATTGGCCGGTCAGATGCCCGGAGGCGAGGAAAGGCAATTTCAGCGTCGTCAGATCCAGGTTCAGATCCAGGCCCAGCGGATGGGACTCGAAGGGCATCCAATACTTCCCGAGCGAGATGGATGCCATAGGGCGCGCGCCCAGGCGCGTGCCGTCGAAATCGTAGGCGTAATAGGCGCCCAAGGACATCCCGAAGTATTCCGAATTCCGGATAGGAACCGTGTCCTCGTCCCCGAACCAGAGCTTACGCAGGGAAAGGCTGGCCAACGGCAGGTAATCGTAGCCGATGCGGGCCGGTCCGATGGCGAAGCGCGCCTGGGCGCCGATCTGCCAGGTCCCGGGCAAATCATGGAAGAAGCCGAGCTGGGGCAAGGTGCCCAGCTTGCTTCCGATGGCGATGCCCGATCCTGCTTCCGCCAGGTTATACATGCGCTCGTCGTGGTTTTGGCCTTCTTCGGGAAGCTGTTCCGGTTCGGCCGCGCGGATCCCGTTCATCGCTCCCGCCAAAATGAAGGCGGACAGGGCGACCCTCAGCGGAAGGCAGAATAGACGCGGGGCGCGGCGTTGCGGCGGCGGAAGGCTCAACGGCGCGATCTCAAGCGGTGGCGGGCGGATAGGCGTCCAGGCTTTGGACGCCGCGGGCGCGCATGGCTTCGAGCAATTCCTTGTTCATCTTGCGGATGGCGTTCCAGCGGTAGGCGACCACGGAGTAGCATTGCACGGCGTCGGCGCCGGCTTCGATCAGGTCAAGTACCTTGGCGCCGTGGTCCACCCCTCCCGAGGCGAAGATGGTCAGCTTGGGCAATTGCCTGCGGATGTACTGGACCGCGGGCAAGGTATTCTTGTACAAAATGCGACCGGATAAGCCGCCTTTGCCGCCGTCGGCTTGCACCGGCTTGATCTCTTCCTCGGGGGTCTGCATGCGCAGGTAGCGGGCCTTATCGCCGGGGAAGGTGTTGAAAAGGACCAGGCCCGTAACCCCGGCGTCGGAGATGATCTGCAGATTGGCATCCAAGGCGCGCGCGGAAAGGTCGGGCGAAAGCTTGACCAGTACGGCTTTGCGCGGCGCCAGCCCCTTACGGGCTTCCATCACCTCGCGCAACAGGTCCGTCAGGAAGGCTTCTTGCCTGTCCAGGCGGTTCTTCCCCGTGTTCGGGCAACTCACGTTGAGCTCGATGTAATCGGCGGCGCGATAGGCGCGCCGGAAGGTGGCCAGCACGTCCGCGATCTTGGCTTCGGCATCATCGTCGCCGGGGGTATCCGCCACGCTGATCCCGAGGGCCAGCTTGCGGCGGTGGCACTTGCCGAGGGCTTTATCCACTTCGGTGGCGATGGCCTCCACGCCCGGATTGTTGAGCCCCATGGCGTTGCTCATGGAGCGGTCCTTGGGCAGCATGCGCATGCGGGGGCGGAAGGGATTCCCCTCGCGGGCTTCGCGGGTGGCCGAGCCCACCGAAACCGCGCCGAAGCCGAGGCCCGCATAAGCTGCCAGATGGTCGGCGTACTTATTGCCTCCCGCGGCCAGCATGATGGGGCTGGCCAAGGTCAAAGGCACGCTGCGGTCGTGGAAACGGACGGTCTTCTCGAGATCGTGATGGGGCCGGCCATGCGGAATGAGATCGGCGCAGGCCGCGTAAGTGGAGTAAAGCTTGTGCCTGGCTTCCGGGGTGCGCACCACGGACTTGAAGGTTTCCAGCAGGAAATCGCCTAGCCCGCGACTATAATCGTGATGTACGACCCCTTGGCCGCGTTGCTCGATCTTGAGCGTATCGGGCATGTTCCCCATGGCTGGACTATAAGGTAATAAAGGGGGAGAGGCAAGGCGGAAGCCGGCCGGGAGCCGGGGCTCCGGCGTCGCGGCGGGGTTCGGGGCGATTTGTTAGATTGGAACCGTATATACCATGGCCAAAGTCCAGAAAACCTCGGAGACACCCAACCCGCTCGCCATCCGCTTCCATATGGACGCGAAGGTGGTCGCATCGGGATCGCGTTCCTATCCCGATCCCGAATCGGCGCAGGCCGACCCTACCGCCAATCGCCTCTTCGCCATTCCCCACGTGACTTCGGTGTTTTACGTCGGGACCACAGTGACGGTGAACAAGGATGAGGACGGCGATTGGAACGAAATGATCACCCCCATCGCGGACGTGTTGGAGGATTCGATCTCGCCCGCGCCGGAATCCGCGGCTCCGGAAGAGGAGGCTTTCGATCCGTATGCCGCCGGCGCCCATATCCAGCGGCCGGAGGATTTCTTCCAACTGACGCTAGAGGACCAGTTAGCCCACCTGAATCTCGTCATGGATGAGATGGTGCGGCCGGGGCTGGCGGGCGATGGCGGGGGATTGGAGCTATTGGGAATCGAGGGCACTACGGTGCGCATCCACTATGAAGGCGCTTGCGGAAGCTGTCCCAGCGCGACTTCGGGAACCCTGATGTACATCGAAGGGGCCTTGCAGAAGAAGGCCCATCCCGAACTGACGGTCGCGGCGGATTAGCCCCGAACCGGCCAAGGCCGGCCCCATTCAAGAGACGATTACCAAGGGCGCTTGCGGCGTCCCTCCCGGATCAACGATTCGTCGGCTGGGCCATCCGGTTCGTGAAGATCACGCCTTCGCCGCCGCGGCCCTGGACCGGGTTCTGGCGCCGGCCGGCGGCGTCGAATTGATCGAAGCCCGCAGGGCGCGCCCCGGGAAGGACGGGGATGATGCCTGCTGTGGTCAAGGTCTTGAAGGTTCCCGACGAGGTATAGGGCCTTTCTCCGCCCCGGGTATCTATCGCCTTGATGCTGTAATTGTATTGGGTGTTGGGGGTGAGCCCCGTAATGTTGAACGAACCCGCGTTGCCGGATGCGTTCTTGGTGCTGCAATTATTCGCCGCCGTGGCCGGGGCGGGATCATAGCACAAGGTACGGGTCCCGTAGTTGTACTTGTCCTTGCTGTAATTGATGGTAGCCGTAGTGGCCGTGATATTGGCGGTCGCGACGGTGAGGCTGGCCGCCGAAACGGCGTCTACTTCCGCTACGGCTCCGCGCCGTGCCAGGAACACGAGAGGCAGCGCGGCGAGGGCCAACGGCAAAGCGATGCGCATTTTCATGGGGGACTCCTTTTCTTGGTGGCGATTCATCTTTCCTTCGCGGCGTATCATAGATCGAAAACCAGTCCGGCCATGATAACGCCTTGGCTATAGTCTTCTTCCGGGTCGTATAGCTGATAGCGGATGCTGCGGGGTTCCCTCGCGGCCTGGGCGGCTACCTTGTCCCCGCGCGTGTCCCGCAAGGTGTAGTCGAACTTGATATCCCAGCGATCGGGCAGGAAGGCGGATTTCTCCCAATCCTCGGGGAAGGCCGCCGAAATCTTGATGCCGCCCAGCCAGGAGGTGAATGGGAACCAACGGATGTCGGCGGTACGGTACACCTCGGTTCCGGAGTAGAATTCTTTCGCGAATACGGCCCCGTTCTGGTTGTAATAGCGGACCCGGAACCGGACGTACGCGGTCTCGGTGAAGTACTGGCTGAGCTTGGCATCGAGCGTATTCGATTTCAGGCCCCAATCATCCTGATAGCGACGGTAATCAAGGTTGAGCGAGCCCAGCCGATCGCCCATATGGAAACCCTGGACGATCTGGGAGGCTAAGGCGCCACCCTGCTTGTGGTTCGGGACCGCCTCGGTCATCATGTCCCCGAGCACGTTCATGGGAGGGTTGTACGGATGCCCGAGGAATCCCCAATTGCGGTTCAATGTGGCCGTGAATCCGATTAGGGTCAGGGAGGTGACGGATTGCGCGAAGGTCGCCCCGACGCTGGTGATGCGTTTCTTTCCGCCCAGCCCCGCGAAGGCCCCGGTGGGTTTGAAGTCATCGAAGAATTCGGCGTAGGATGCGCCCAAGGTGGTATTGCGCTCGTTGAAGTCGAACGATACCGAGGCCGCCGGCGAGATCGATACGTAGTCGTCTTCGTGGCTATAGTAGAGCGAGCCGGTGGCGATCGTTCCGTGTTCGGAATAGGTGAGCGAAGGGTTTTCGGAATGCCGCATTTCGATCTTCGAGGCCCCTGAGACGGCGTCGATATCGCGATCGCCGGTCAGTCCCACTTTATCCATCCCGAGCCGCCGGGAGGCGCCGGTTACGAAATCGAATTCCTGTTCCCATCCGAAGCTCCAGATACGGGATAGCGCCTGGGTGAGGGAGAAGGCAGGGGTCTGGTTCCAGACTTTATTCTTGTCCCAGAAGTATTCGTCCTTGAGTTCCAGGCGACTTCCCGCCTCGCCGGCCGCGCAAGGCAGCGCCGCCGCCAGAAGATAGGCTGCCAGGCAGGCGCGCATCAGCATCCGCATCCGCCTCCGCTTCCCGACGAACCGCCCGTGGACCCTTCCCGGCGGGGCATATCGTGGCTTTCCAGGCCGCTTTCGAGGCCGTCTTCCTGGCGCTGCATGATGGGATCGCTCAGGATTTCGCGGTCCTTCTGATGCACCATGGCGCATCCGGAAAGCGTGGCGAGAGCGGTCAAGCCCGAGAGCGCGGTCAGCAGGAGTCGGAACGCATTCATCATTTGCCGCCTCGTTTGGCCAGCGCGCCCCGCTTGGCGGCGCCCGTGGTTTCGTTGCAAGTGGGATCATTGCCATCCAGCGACGGGCAATTGGAAAGCCCGCGGCTGGGATCCATGAAACGGTAGGTCGCGGCAGGTTGGTTGTGGCACGCGATGGCGGAACAGGAAAAATCGCGGGGCTTATAGGCGGTCGCGAGGGAATCGGGAGTGGTGACGTCGTTGGGCGCCAGGAACACGTCCACCACGCCGTTGTCATGATAGGGGCCGGTTCGCCAGGGTACGTGCTTCGATTGCCGGGCGTAGCGGAAGATAAGGGAATCGATGTCTTGGGCCAGCGAACGGCCGCGCGTGGTATCCACGGGGAATTGGGGCAGGGGCCTCCAACCACGGTAAGTGGTCACGTGCATGGTATCCTTATCGGTATGCTGGAACACCTCGATGCCGTTGGAGTCGAACCAGGTCGTGTCGCTATGCAGGAAGGTGAAGTGCTGGATGGAATTGAAGTGGCAATCCATGCAGGTGGTGACGTTGTTGAGCTGAGGAAAGGTCAGGTTGTTCCGGTTCACGTTGGCCGAAATCAAATGGTACTGGTGGTTGACGTCGTGCAAAGGATAGGCATGACAGCTCGCGCAATCGGGTGCAGGCGGCACCGCGCCTGGCGTGCTTGCCGTGAGGGCGGCCGTATCCGGGGCCAGCTTGGGCATGGGATCGCAAGCGCATAACAAGGAGAGGGCGGCCATTGCCGCCGCCCTTCCTGCCCGTCCCCCGGTTCCCCCCGGGCCTGATCTCTTCTTTTTACGCATGTCTTTTTTTCCCCGACACTGGTGAATCTACCGCGGAATCGCTTCCAACACCCTCAATCCTATCGACCCTTTGTACACTTTTGTGTACGCGGATAATCCCGCTTTCATTGATCCCGAAGCCCACTAGGCTGTCCCGGCCCGTACACTTTTGTGTACAGGAACGTCGCGATGCCGATACATGGGACTGCGAACGGATGTTATTCTTGTTAAGGCTGGAGGTGGCCCCTGAATTCCGTTAACGCTAAGGATAACGCGAAGCAATCCCTTAAGGGGACGGGAGGTTTACCCGACCTCCTGAATTACACCAACTACCGCCAATTCCTGAAAGACTATTACCTCGCCCGCAAGCAAGCGGACCCGAGGTTTTCCCTGCGTTCCCTCGCGATGGCGGCCCGCTTCCCCAGCCATGGCTTGTTGCAGTACCTGATGGACGGCGAACGTAACCTGAGCAAGAAGACCTTGGTCAAATTGTCCTTGGCCCTCGGTTTGGATAAGGAACGGACCCAGTATTTCGAGAACCTGGTATTCTTCAACCAAGCGAAAACCTTGGAGGAAAAAGGCTTCTTTTACGACAAACTGGTCCGCTCAAACGGGAAGTCCACTTTCAAGAAGCTGGATTCCTCGCAACTGCAAGCCTTCCGCCGTTGGTATACTATCGCTATACGGGAGATGTTGAACCTGGAGGGTTTCCGGGGGAACGCCGCCTGGATTACCGGGCGACTGCTTCCTCCCGTCCAGACCTACGAATCGGAAGAAGCCTTGGCCTTGTTGCTGGAAACCGGACTGATCAAGAAGACCGCGAACGGGTATAAAGCGGCTGATCCTGACATCACCACCGAGGACGAGGTGAAATCCTTCCTCGTCAAGAACTACCATGCCCAAATGATCCGCCTGGCCGGTTGGGCCCAGGACGAGGTGGCCGTGGCCGAGCGGGACGTTTCCTCGGTCACTTTCGCGATCAAGGAATCGGAGTTGCCGGCACTTAAGAAGCAATTGCAATTGATGCGTAAAGAGCTGCGCGCCTTCGCGGCCGAGCCCGGCACGGCGGATCGCATCGTACAGGTGAACATGCAGATGTTCCCTTTGACCAAGGCGAAGTAGCATGCGTTTTCCGGGGATCTTATTGGCCGCCGCCATTTTCGGCGGTTGCTTTACCGAAGTCGGCAATGCGGGCGATGACCGTTTGTTGGAAGCCCAATTCAGCGTCGACTACTCGCAGCCCGTGAAAGCCCAACCGAAACGGGCCGCCTATACGGCGCCCATCCAGACGGCTACCATCCTGCGTTTCTACTTGGGCGTGCGCGAGGCCGAGTTCCAGCTGTTCGATTCCGCCACCAACCAGCGGGCGGAATACCATTTATGGAAGGAAGATACGGCCGTTTTACCCGTGGACTTCACCGGGCATGATCCGGCCGCGTCCTTGCCCGATCAAAAGGTGAGCGGAATCGATCCTTTATCCATGAAGCTGGAATGCGTTCTTCCCGTGCCCAAGACCTTGAGCTCGACGACCTTGAACTTCGGAACCTTTACCGATCCCGGGTATATCAAAGGCGTGATGTGGGATGGCCGCGATTCCACGGCTTTCCTTTTCGCATTGCCGTCGGGAAGCGAACTTTCCCTGGCCTACCCGAAATCCATCATTGAAACCTGGTACAGCAGCACGCACTACCGTTGCCAGTTCATCTTTTACGCGAACAAATGGATCGCCGCGGCCGACTTGTCCGCCGCGGAGGAAACTCCGGACGTGACCGGACGGAAGGTGATCCTATTGGACGCCAGCCACAATGCGGCGGCATTCGCCGCGCTCACGACGGCCTTTTCCACCTCTTTCAACGCCCCCAACGTGTATTTGGAGACGCATCCCTAAGCGGGCTAAGCGTTTTCCGAGGCCGCGGCCGCCGCCTCGAGCTTACGGCGCCAAGCCGTAAAGGCAGGGGCCAACACCCCATGCCTTTTCCCCGCCATGAGCCCCCGGATCAATTCGCGTCCGAATTGCAGGCTGGGCCCGAAGACCCCCGCGAGCAAGGGCAGGCATAAGAGGAAGCCGCGCAGATAAGGCGATCGCGAGCGCGCGGCCCATTGCCAGGGGAACCGCGGCGCGGCCCAACGTCCCAACAGCATCAGGTTGGCGAGGCGCAACGCGTAAAGCGCGAATGCGGATGCGCCTTCGCGGGTAATCGGCCCCCATATGTATGCTCCCGGCGTATGGAACAGGTGCAGCCATAGGAGGTAGAAGAAAAACGGCCAGGCTTGCATGAGTACGGCGAAACGGCCCGGCGCCATGGGCAGCAAAACCACCAGGAATATTGCTTGGGCGGCGGGCCAGGGAACCATGAAGACGGCGGCCATGGCAGCCAGCGCCCCCAGGAAGGGGAGGAGAGGGGCCGGCGAAAGCGGCGCGGATCGTAATCCGCCGGCGGAGGGCGAGTGGCCCAGCAAATCATTCAGCTCGGCTTCGGAAAAGCGGATCAGGAAGGCTACCCCGGCGCCGGAAAGCAGGGACCAGGCCAGGATGGGCCCGGTCTGGAAGTAGAAACCCGCATGCCGGATCAGGGCCAAGTTGACCAAAGCGAGTTGGGTCACGTTGAAGGCCGAAGCCAGGGCCACGCTGGCCCCGAGGATGCCGATCAGCTTTTGGCGATGGCCCCAGGCAACGGCGGGGCCCAAGGTCAACAAGGTGGCGCAACCCGCCCCGGTCCCGATCAGGAAGGACGTGAGAGGCTGGCCTCCGTATAAAAGGGCGATGGCGTTGCGCGCCAGGAACAGGGCGCAAGCGGCTTCCGCGCCGAAGGAGAGCAGGAAGGGAAGGATGACCACGTAGGAAAGCCCCATGCGCATCCAGGGAAACAGGGGCAGCCGGGGGACCAGATTCTCCATGATCTGAAGGCTGGCGGCGATCAGCAAGGCCAGGGCGAAGGTTTCCGGCGCGGGACGGCCGGGCGCGGCCCCGCTTAACGCCACGGGGTGGTTGGGTTCAGTAGGTGACGGCATCGATGGATTTTTCGCGAGGGTCCCCCGGCCCGCCTTCGAGGAGGACGAGCAGGCGCGCGGGCATGCAGATGAGCTCCGCATGGGAGCGGCGTACGGAACCTTGGTGGACGCATAGCTGATTGGGGCAAGGGGAATGGAAGACGCGCGCCGAGCCCGCGCCGATCTCCAGGGTAACCGGGCCGATACGCGTGGGCACATCGATGCGCCGGACGGCGCCGCCGAGATCGTACCAGCCGTAGCGGGCATCGCCCACGAATACCACCGCCTTACCGGCCGCCGAAAAGCGGAACGCCAGGAATCCCCATAGGGCCGCTGCCGCGATGACGCCGAGGATGATCGCGTCCAAGGGACGGAAAAAATCGCGGGAGCCCTGCACGGGAACAATTTAGCACGTTAGGCGCGCTACACCGGAGGTTTCGGACGCATCCATGCGTCCAGGCGCGCGGAAACCTTGCTCGCGACTTGGCTCCGGAACCGCGCTTCGAAAGTCATGGGCAACCCTTCCCCCTCCATGGCGGACGCCCAATGGCGCAACCGGGTCCGGGCGCAGGCCGCGAAATCCCGACGCAGCCCGCCCATGGCCGCGAACTCACGATCCCACGACTCCGCGATGCGCGCGGCCACGTCTTCGGGATCCGAAAGGCGGGGGAAGCCGGGATGGGGTCCGTCATCCGATCTGGGGAGGGCTTGGTTCCTCCGGCTGGCATCGGCCGGGTCATGCGGGCCCTGGCGGGGGTGGAAACCGACCCGGGTGGAAATCGACCGGAGGGTGAACTTTTCCATGGCAATCGCTTAGTGCCGGGGTGCGGGTCCGGCTGGCTCGTATCCGCTAAGGCGCGGCTCCTTGATCCATTTTATCCGTCCCTGGGGGCGGAGTCAAAGATCCGGGAGGCGATAACACAGAAGTTACGGGACCGTGACAGAGAGGGGCAAATGCGTCGGGAAAACGGGCGGGGCAGCGCCCCCGCCTACGTCATGGGGCCCTAGCTCATCAGGTTCAAGGCGCTGCCCGCCTTGAACCAGGCGATCTGCTCGGGATTGAAGGTATGCGTCACTTCGAAGTCCTCGCGGGTCCCGTCGCTGTGGGCCAAGGTGACCTTCAGGTTCTTGCCGGGGGCGAATGCGGTAAGCCCGGTGATGCTGACGCGATCGTCCTCGCGTACCTTATCGTAGTCGGCGGGGTTGGCGAACTTCAGCGGCAGCAGCCCTTGCTTCTTCAGGTTGGTCTCGTGGATGCGGGCCATGCTCTTGGCGATCACGGCCTTGCAGCCGAGAAAGCGCGGCGACATGGCGGCATGCTCGCGCGAGCTGCCTTCGCCGTAATTCTCCTCCCCGAAAATGACCCAGCCTTTGCCTTCCGCCTTGTAATCGCGGGCGATTTGCGCGTAGGTCTTGCCCGTTACGCCGGTCAGCACGTTGCGGCCCTTACCGATGCCGTCCGCTCCCGCGTTCGGCGTGGCGAAGGCATTGGTCGCGCCCAACAACATGTTGTCCGAGATCTTGTCCAGGTGCCCGCGGAACTTGAGCCACTTGCCGGCGGGCGAGATATGATCGGTGGTGCACTTGCCGGCCGCCTTGGCCAGCACCAGAACGCCCTCGATATCCTTGCCGTCCCAAGCCTTGAAAGGCTCCAGGAGCTGGAGACGCTGGCTATCCGGCGCCACCTTGACTTCGACGGCCGCGCCGTCCTGGGCGGGGGGCACGAAGCCGCCGTCGTTGAAGGCGTAGCCGTTCTTCGGGAGCGCATCGGCCTGGGGGGGCTGGAGCTTGTAGGCCGAGCCGTCCGGGGCGGAGAGCGTATCCGTCAGGGGGTTGAACTTGATGGTGCCCGCCAAGGCCATCGCGGTCACGAGCTCGGGCGAACCGATGAAGGAAAGCGTGGCGTTGTTGCCGTCGTTGCGGCCGCGGAAATTGCGGTTGAAAGAGGTGATGATGGAATTGGGCACGCCGTCCGCGAGATCCTTGCGCTGCCATTGCCCGATGCAAGGGCCGCAGGCGTTAGCCATCACGACGGCGCCCATCTGATCCAGGGTGGCCAGGTAACCGTCGCGTTTCGTGGTATCGAACACCTGTTCCGAGCCGGGGCTTACGAAGAATTGCGAGGCGGCCTTGGCGCCCTTGGAAAGGGCCTGCTTAGCGACGAAGGCTGCGCGGCCCACGTCCTCGTAGCTGGAGTTGGTGCAGGATCCGATCAGGGCCGCGGAGAGGCGCTCGGGATACTTCTCCTTTTCGATCTCTTCCTTGAACTTGGAGATGGGACGGGCCTTGTCCGGGCTATGCGGCCCGACCACGTAAGGCTCCAGCTTGTCCAAATCGATCTCGATCACCTCGTCGTAAAAGGCTTGCGGGTTGGCCATGACCTCGGGATCGGGATTGAGGAAGGCCTTGTACTTGTCCGCAAGATCGGCGACGTCGGCGCGGCGGGTGGCGCTCAAGTAGGCGCCCATGGCGGCATGGTAGGGGAAAAGCGAACAGGTGGCGCCCAGCTCGGCCCCCATGTTGGTCACCGTGGCTTGGGCCGTGCAGGACAAGCTTTCCACGCCCTTGCCGAAGTACTCGATGATCTTATTGGTCCCGCCCTTTACCGTGAGGATCTCGAGCAGCTTAAGGATGATGTCCTTGCCCGACGTCCAGCCGTTGAGCTTGCCTTTCAAGTGGACGCCCGTAACCTTGGGATAGAGCACTTCCCAAGGCATCCCCACCATCACGTCAACGGCATCGGAGCCGCCCACGCCCACCGCCATCATGCCGAGGCCGCCGGCGTTGGGGGTGTGGCTGTCGGTGCCGATCATCATGCCGCCGGGGAAGGCGTAATTCTCGAGTACGACCTGGTGGATGATGCCGGAGCCTGGCTTCCAGAAACCCATGCCGTATTTCCGGGCCGCGGAACTGAGGAAGTCGAAGACCTCCTTGTTGTCATGGTTGGCGATCTCGACGTCGCGGGTGGCGCCGTCGCGGGCGATGATGAGGTGATCGCAATGCACCGTGGTGGGGACCGCCACCTTGGGCCGGCGCGCTTGCATGAACTGGAGGATGGCCATCTGCGCGGTGGCGTCCTGCATGGCCACGCGGTCGGGGCGCAGCAGCGCGAAGGACTTGCCGCGTTCCATCTTGGGCTGGTTCGTATCGTGCAGGTGCGACCAGATGATTTTTTCGGCTAGGGTGAGGGGCTTGCCCAGGGTCTTGCGCGCGTACGCGTGCTTCGCGTCCAGCCCGGCGTAAATCGCTGCGATGTCAATGCCTTCCATGGTCGCGTCCTCGTTGGGAGAGCCAGGCGGCGCGTTCGCCGCGGGGCGGGTACGTATGCTTGCAACATTAGAAATCGGGCCTTTACCCGGCAATTTGATGGACAAACCTCTGAATCCGTTGGCTTGAATTCCACCCAGTCCCCCGAGCCCGTGATACAAAGTCCGATCGCCGCCCATCTAAATCCAGGGCCAGGTGTCCTGGATCCAAAGCATTGGAGCCGCTATGTTCCACTCCGCCTTTCTTTCCCGTGTCTCTCGCGCCGGATTGGCGCTCGCCGCCCTGTTTGCCTTCCATGGAACCGTATTCGCGAATTCCGTCACCATGCATATCCGTACCTCCCGAGGGTTGCTCTCCGCTATCAACAGTGCCAACTCCAACCCCGGGGATTACTACTACGTGTATCTCGCCCCGGGTACCTACCCGATTTACAGCCGCATCTCCCTATATCAAGGGAAGCTGCTGCTGATCGGCGATTCCATGCATCCGGAAAACGTCGTCATTACGGCGCAGCAACCGGCGGACATCAATTCCCGATTCCCCGTTATGGACATTACCGGCACCAATGGAAGCTATCCGTTCCTGGAATTGTACGGCGTCACCATACGCGACGGTTATGCCGACAATGATATCGGCTTGGAAGGCGGAGGCGGATTGCGCGCCGTTCACGCATACGTGTACGTCTACTACAGCATCGTGCGGAAGAACCGGGGCGATCTCTGGGGCTCGGGGTTATTCGCCCAGGACGCCACCCTCTATCTGTTTCATTCCCTGGTGGACAGCAATACCAACCTGCAAGGGACGCAATGCGGCGGCGGGAGGACGAACTCCGGAGGCGGTATCGGGGCTGTCGATGCCGACCTTACCGTCGAGTCCTCTACGGTCCGGGATAACGGGGCTTGCCGCGGAGGCGGGATCGTGGACGGCGGAGGCGGTACCTTCACCTTGGAAAATACGACCGTGAGCGGCAACAAAGGGTATGCGCGCGGCGGGGGCGTTTATCTCCAGGAAGGGAATGCGGACGTACTCTTGCGATTCAACACCATCGCCAACAATGTCGCCGGGAGCGACAATTCCGGGGATGAATCCCATTACGGCGGAGGACTGGGAATGTCCTATTTCTCGGGAAGCCTGAAATCCTACGGGAACATCCTCGCGGAGAACTCGGTGGCCATCCCGAATCCATCGCTGCTCTACGGATACGAGGGCCGCGATTGCTACAGCGATAATAGTTACGCATGGACCGTCGATCAGAATACCAACATGGTTGGTATCATCGACAATTGCTCCTACTATTTCGGTTCCAGCGGATTCGGGTATATCGGATGGTCCGGGGCCCCTTACGATCCGGGATTGCAGGTATTGCTGGACAACGGAAACGACGGGTATGGCTTCACCTTGCCCACCCAGATGACCTACGCGAACAGCCATGCGATTGGCGCGTACGAGCCCGCCGGGTCGGGCCAGGATAACTGCCCCTACGACGATGAGCGGGGATTTTACCGCCCCAACGCCAATAGCTCCCCGCCCAATTGCGATATCGGGGCCATCGAACACAACGGGACCTTACCGTAAGGCGATCGGTTCAGGCCCACCCGGCCGAGGCATAACCGCATAGATCGATACGGGGAGTGGATCCCCGTATCGCGTCGGATGTAGAATTCCTTCGCCTGCTCATGCGATTCGCCATCTTCGGTTTGATATGATCGCCCGCCGCATCCAACTGCTGAAAGTAAGGGCCAACGGGCTGTACCGTGGGCGAAAATACCGGGAGGCGGTCGATCTCTACTCCGCCTGCGCGCGCCTGGATCCCAATGATGCCAATGCCCGCAACGATATGGCGGGCTGCTACCAGAAGCTGGGGCTGAAGGATTCGGCGTTGGCATGCGCTCGCGAGGCCTTGCGCCTGGCCGATGCCAGCCTGGCCTCCGCCGACACCTCGGTATGGTCCTTCCCGGATCTGCGCGACCGTAAGAACGCCTACTTCCTCCTGGACAAGCTGGGAGCGCCCATGTCGGCGCCCAAGCCCGGCCAATGCGAGACTTGGACGGCCTCGGAAGGAGAGTGCCGCGCCCGACTCCGGGTTTGCAGCGAACGGGGCGGCCGCCCGTCCCCAGGCGGGACCTTGCGCTGGGACGTCCTGCGCGCCAGCGTCTTCCCGCTCAAGGCCCTCTTCGCGTACGAGGAACTCGAATCCGCCTCCCTCGTGCCCCGCCCCGAGTTGCGCGACATGGAGTGGAATTCCATCGACGGCGTGTCCGAAGGCTTTTCGCGCTGGGTGAACCGCGATTCGGCGGCGACGATCTCCTTGGGGGAATTCCTGGAACGGTCCGACCCGGCCTGCGCCGGGCCCGCTTGCGGCGGCCTGGAGAAGGAACTGATCGAATGCCGCATCCTGAACTTCGATGGCTGCGCGGGCGTCATCGGGCTGGCTTGCGCCTACCAAGAGGACGACGGTCCCGATCATATCGAAATCGGGGAGGCCTACTTCCTTCCCGCTCGCTGATCTGCTTTTACAGTCGTTGGAAAAGTCCGCGCGGGCAGCGGCGCGCGGACGGGCCGGGAGTTTCACGGAAGGAAGCGATGGCGTACGCCCTTCGATTCCAATACGAGGATCAAGCCTTTACGTCGAAACGCGTCAGGAAGCCTGAACCCGTGCGGGCCGGCGGGTTCGGTCTCATCGAGAAGGACCGCGAGGCGCCGTCCGCGGGCATCGAATGCCGAAAGCCGCACCCGGGCCGCCGATTCCAACGCGTAGGCCACCGTTCCGTTCCGCATAAGAGCCTGGCCACGGGATGCCCGGATGGGCGGGCGCGCATTGGAGGCGTTGTCGGGAATCAATTTCAGGATTACCCCGTCCCGACCCACGGCGTACGCGTAATCCCGATCGATGGGAATGATGGAAGACAATCCGTTCCGGGTCGGGCACGCCATCGCTTCCCAGGTCTCCCCTCCGTCTTGCGTCTCGAGGATGTCATCCGAACCCAGCGCGAAACCGATCTTGGAATCCAGGAAACGGATCGACGATAGGCCGTCTACCGCCGCATTAGGGATAGAATCCCAATGCTTTCCGCCATCAAGGGTTTTCAGGATCGGTCCGCCCGCGGCGAATCCCTTCTCGGGGGTGGAGAACCAAACAGAATTCAAGGCCCATGTAAGACCCGAAGTTTGGATTTCCCATAGGGCTCCGCCATTCGACGTATGCAGGATGGTTCCATTGTCCCCTACGGCGAATCCGTTGAGGGTATCGGGGAAGAATATGGAGTAGAGCGTTTCCCGGGTCGGGACGCTCTGATGGATCCAAGTCGCCCCGCTATCCGTGCTTTTGCAAATCCCGGCCCCCGCAGTGAACCCGATTGCCGCGGATGGGAATACGATGGCCGCGCGGTAGTCGTTCATCGACGTTGAGATATCTTCCCATGTGTCGCCGCCGTCGCGGGTCCGCGCCATGGACCCGCCCAGGCCCGCGGCGACGGCGATGCGGGGCGTCGCGAAGGCGATCGAAAGGAAGCCGCCGAGCTTGGGAAGGGAATAGGATGACCATGTCCTGCCTCCGTCCCCGGTTTTCAAGATGATGTCGGTCCCGAGATTGATGCCGCCCACCGCGATTCCCGTAGCGGAATCGAGAAATCGCGCATCGTGCAACCACTCCGTCGTCACGGCCGTGGAGATCATCGACCAGGAGTCCCCTCCATCGAAGGTTTTCAGGATGATTCCGGTGTCGCCCACCGCGTATCCCGTACGGGACCCCGTGAAAGCGATCGAGTTGAATCGGGTGGTGAGGCCTGGCGGGGAAACTGGAGACCAGTCCCTGCCGCCGTCCACGGTTTTAAGGATCGCGACTAAACCGAAGTTCGAAGAGGTGTCCCCGGCCAGGAATCCCGTATCGGGACTGGTGAATCGAACGGAATAGATCCGATTGATCCGTGTCCTTCCCCGGTCCGTCCAAGTCGCCCCGCCGTCATCGGTGCGATAGGCGTGGCCGGAATTCCCGACCGCGTAGCCGTGACGGGTATCCAGGAAATAAAGGACCGAAGCCGGGTTGCTCGCAAAATCGTATTTGTGCCGTACCCAGGTCGTCCCCCCGTTGGTGGTCTTAAAGATCCCGCTGTCGCTCAAGGCGAATCCGGTATCCGGGGCCGGGAAGGACAAGTCCTCGAAGAAGGTCCCCTTTTGGATCGGCGACCCCAGCCAATTCGTACCGCCGTCCCGGCTTCTGAGCAGGGAGTCGGCGCCATTCAAGAGGTAAAGCGTTTGCGCATCCGTAGCCTGAATCGAGGATGGTCTGGCGTAGAGCGGGGTTATTACACGGCTCCAATTTCCGCCGCCATCGGAGGTGCGTAATAGGGAGTAATTCCCTGCCAAGTACCCGTGATTCTCATCCGGGAATCGGAGCATCGTGAAATCTTCGGCCGGGAGATCCGCCATGGCCTTCCAGTTGGTTCCCGCATCGGTCGTCTTGAGGAGGGCGCCGTCTTCGCCCGCCGCATAGCCCACGTCGGGACTGGGAAAGTCCACCGCCAAGAGGCGGTTTCCCTGCGGGAGCGGATTCATCCATATCCATTTCCCGCCGGGAATGAGGCCGAAGGATAAGCCCGAGAAGAGCAGGAGCCAGGGAATCCGGGCGAACGGATAGGCGACGGTGGATCGACGCATCCCGCTCAAGCTGGGATCCCGGACGCCAGCCATTCGCTGAACTTCTTCTCGATCGATTCGAAGCTTTCGCCGTTCTCGTTGCTGGCGATGATCTCGTCCCCGTGCGCGAGGCGGATGACGGCGTCCAGGTCTACCTTCCCTCCGGGGACGGCGTCGCGCGCGCGCGTGAAGGCCTTTTCCGCCTCGGCGAGGGCTTCGGCCAGGGGCTTGTTCACCATCTCGACGGTGGCTTCGGCCCCGAAAGGCTGGCCAGTCAGGCCTTTGATCATTTCCGGGAAGGTCAGGGAGTTGCCCGGCTTCCAATAATGCTCCGCCAGGTCGCGGCCGATGGCCGGGTTGTCTACGAGATATCCGTCACGCTTCTCGAAAAATCGGCGGGTCTGATGCACGGCCATCTCCGCCAAGACGTAACCGTGGTAATACGCCGAAGATTCACCCGAGAGCAGGTGAGGCACGCTCAAGACCGGGCGCGTGCCTTCGTTCAGGAACTGCATGCCCGATTCGATCTCGCGAAGGGTCTTGATGACGTTGTCCGGCGTGAGGGATGCTTCGGGCATTTCGTAAATGGCCTTCTCGGCGAAGCAAACCGTGAGCATGGCCCTAAGGGCGAAGGCCTTGTAAGGATGCTTCTTTGAGATGTTGGAGCGGATCAGCTCCAACGGCATGGGGCCTCCCGCCGCGTCGCGTGCGTAGCGAGCCAGCCAATCCGGGGTTTCGATGAAGCTGTCCAGGAACATGCTCTGGGTTTCGGCGAAGGCCACCGAGGTAGGCGCGTACTCTTGCGCGAAGCAGGGGGAGGGCATGAGGATGTTGCTGAAGTGGGCGGCGTGGCCGCCTTCGTGGAAAAGGGTTTCGGTGGCGCGGTGGCCGCTGCCCACTTGGCCGGGAATGGCGTTGGCGGTGAAGTTGATGCGGGCCGGCAGGTATTTCCCGCCGTCGACGAAGCCGGGTACGGGACCGTGCATGAACCCGTTTTCGTATTTGCCCTTGCGATCAAGCAGATCCAAGGTGAGGGTCGCCCCGCGATACTTGATGCCCAACGCCGTGAAGGAACGACCCCAACGCCCCAGGGCCGAAGCGAAACCGAAATAAGGATCCATCTGCGCGGTCACGTCCCCGGCGGTCAGGTAGAGCAGGTTCCAGCCTTCCCGCGCTGAAGGCCCGCGTTCCTTCGCGAGCGCGTCGATGGCGGCCTTGCAAGCATCGCGGGTGCGAGCTTCCAGATCGCCCAGGATCCCGAACAGGATTTTCTTGGAGAAGCCTTCGTTGCGCGAGACCTTGTAATCGTAATAGTCCTCGTAGCCGAGCATGCGCCCGAGCTTGTTCCTTTCGCGCACGATGTCCAGGAAGCCCTTGTCCAGCACCTCGCGTTCGATGGATTGCAGACCGCGATGGGCCGCTTTGCGTAGCGCTTCGTCCGGCGCGGTCCGCACCATCAGGCCGAGCCGCACCGAACTGGCCGGCACGGTTTCCCCGGAGATGGGGTCCCGATAGCCGAGTTTCATGGCGCCGCGGGCCTCCTGCAGCCGGCCTTCCATCCCCACGATCCGTTCGGCCAGGGCCCGGGCATCGGGATTTTCGATGGCGTTCACCTCGAAGAAGCGGACCCAACCCTGGAGGCCCACGCGATCATCCCCGGAGAGATCGGGCTTGGCCAATTCCGTCCGCAGCGCGGGCAGATAGGCGGGATCGGAAACCCACGCCTGCAACCGGTTCTCCTTGCTTTCGAAGTCCCCGGCCACGCGCGCGGTCAGCCCCATCTTATCCTTCCAGAAAGCGTCCTCCTTGGCGAAATGGGCTTGCAGGTACTCCCGGTTCAGCTTGGCGAGCAAGGGGTTCAAGGCGGAATCGATGGCTTTGGCGATCATGCTTCGCTCCGTAGTGAGGATGGGGGACGGGAATGCAAAATGGAAAATCGGAGGGGCGGGGACAAGGCGGCCCCATGGATCGAGATGCCTAAAGGGGACTTAAAGGCCGCTGATGGAGACCGGGCCGTACTTCAATTCGGCTTCCCGGAGGGACGGGAAGATTTCGAAGAGGGAGTCGAGATGGCTGCCTTCCAAAGCGGCTCGGATCTGCGCGGGGACCTCGACGAGGACCATTTCCATGGCCTTTTCCGCGAAGGCCTGATGTTGGCGGGCGAGGGCGGCCATGGCCGCCGAGTCGATGGAATAGCATCCCTGCAGGCTGAAGATCAGCTTGCCGCTCGCATGCGCCAGGGCCCGGTTCAGGATCACGTGCAACTTGGCGGCGTTCCCGCCGGCCAGGTTTCCCGCCACGCGCAGGAAGGTGTTGGCGCGGCCCACCCCGAGGGTGTAGTTGAGATCTCCGAGGATGACGTCCATGACGGGCATAATTCGAGTATACCTCCGGCCCGCGGGGGTGGGAAGATAAATGATCGGCAAGCGCCGGCGGCGCGCGGGCGCGGCATCGCCGCGGCAGTTGCTATTTTCCCGGGCGCCGCGGCGGGCCTGTACCGGATGGTACGTGGGAGACCGATCGGGCTGGGAAGGTCAATGGAAAACTTCAAGCAATCCTTCATCGAGTTCATGCTGTCGGCGGGGGCCTTGCGCTTCGGGGACTTCACCACCAAGAGCGGGCGCAAGACGCCTTACTTCATCAATACGGGAGCCTACGTGCGCGCCTCCCAGGCGAAAAGGCTGGGCGAATTCTACGCCCGCGCCATCCACGCCGCCTTCGGCCGCGAGATCGACAACCTGTTCGGGCCCGCCTATAAGGGAATCCCCCTGGCGGTTACCGCGGCTATCGCCTTGAACGAATTGTACGGGCACGATGTCAGCTACACTTTCAATCGCAAAGAGCCCAAGGATCACGGCGAAGGCGGAACCCTGGTCGGTTACAATTACGCTTCCCGCCCCGACCCGGACAAGCCCTGCCGCGTGGTGATTATCGAGGACGTAACGACCGCCGGAACCTCGATACGCGAAAGCCTGCCCCTGATCGCGTTGCCGGGTATCGAACCGACGGGCCTCGTGGTTTCCGTGGACCGCATGGAACGCGGCAAGGGGAACCTGCCCGCGCTCAAGGAAATCGAGTCCGAGTTCGGGCTCAAGACCACGGCCATCGTGACCCTGGAGGATATTTTCTCATTCCTCAAGAGCGGGGCCGGGGAAGTGCATTTGGAGCTTGATCCGCAATTGCTCAAGCGGATGGACGCCTACCGCAAGGAGTACGGGGCTTAGCCCCGTTCCATTAGGGGTCCCAGGCAAGGAGCACTAAGGGATCCAAAGCCGCGAGAAGGGAGCCTCGCCTTCGGCCCGGACCCAGATCAAGACCACGGCTTTCCGCTCGGCGGATCCCGACCAGGTCATTTCCTCTCCCGACAGTCCCGGGCGGTCGAGGAGGACCTTGCCGTCAAGTCCGTAAATGCGGATCTCGGCCCGGCCCCTCGGATTGGGGAAACCGATGCTCAGCCCGTCGCCCCGGTTGCTTATGCGTATGGCGCGCGGGATCGCCATTTCCCGCGGTACGATGCGCTCGGTGTTTCCATGGGTGAAGGAGTAGGAAAAGCCGGTAAGGCCCAGGTCCGGCAGGGTTTCGTGCCGATCGGAAGAAGCCGCGAGCAGATCGATCCCGGTCCCCGCCGCCTCCAAATCCCGCTTGGCGATACGCAGTTCCAACCGGTTGCCGGAAAACTCCATGACCACGGTGCCTGGGGATTCGGCCCAATCGCCGTCCTGGTACTTATAGAAGTTTCCCGCTTCCCATTTGTAGTCCGCTCCGTGGAAGCCGCCCCCCACCGCCGCGGGATCGCCGGTATTGCCCCGGCGATCGGAGTTGAAAAGCAGAACGGTCTTGGCAGGATCGGCATTCCCTTGATACTGAAGCAAGAGGTAGAGGTAATTCTGGTCGTCGGTGGCGGAGAGTCCGGTGAAATCGACCCCGCTTCCGTCCCCGGACGGGTCGGTAATCGACGTGATGGCTCCCCAATCTCCGAAGGCGCCGTCGATGGAGATCGGGTAGGCGGCCGAATCCCGCGGTATGGCCATGAGGACCACGCCATTGGTGTCCTCGATGCCGCCGCCCGGCCCGATGCGACCCGAGGCGGGCGCCGCGCCGCTGGTACCGTCCTCGGCGCGTACCGCGAAGCGGTACAAGGCATTGTTCGCAAGGCCGGTCACGGTGAATTGATAAGGACAGCCATCGTCGGCGCCTTCATGGGCGCGGTCGGTGTAATCCGCCCCCACCTCGGTCGCCACCGCCTCCAGATGCGGGGACGAGGCGAAATCCAGGGGAGCGTTCTTGGAGTAGTAGACGTTGTACTTCACCGGCCAGGTCTGATCGGCCGCGACGTCCCAGCGTAGGGTAACCTTCCCGTTACCCGGGATGGCCTTCAGCAAGCCCACCCGGGGCGGCGGGGGGGCGTTCGTATCCACGCTTCCGGAAACGGTATTCCGCCATTTGGGCGGATCGCGATCGGCCTGGGCGGGATTGTCGAGGAACAGCGTGGGCGCTTGGCCCAGCAGGCGATCGTTGACCTCCGGCACCCATCCCTGCTCCACCACCGCCTCCCGCTGGATGGTCCGGAACAAGTCGGGATGATCCTGGAGGATGCGCGCCGGATCGGCCACGTAGTCGAGGTGGAAAACGGCCCCCCGGCTGTCGGGCCGGTTCATTTCGGCGTTGAGGCGGGGCGCGCTGATGAATTTATTCGACCCGAAGTACGGACTGGGTTGCCATATCCCGTTCCCCCCTTGGTCCGTGGTGTAATTGCTCCCGGTGTAAAAGCTTTCGAACAGGATTCCATCCACGTATTTCCGCGGGCTCGCCCCGTACTGCAAGGGATAATCCGGATCGAAGAAGAAAAGCCCCCGGTTGAGGAGCAGGTACTTCCCAGGGTACGCCAATCGGAGGCGGCGGATCAGATCGGACATGCCCGGCGCGGTCCAACCGTAGCCATGCCAGGGATCGGCCGTTTCCGGGGTGTCGAGGAACAGCCCGTCGGCCCCCAGGGCCATCAAGCGCGCCGCCTCGGTCAGCACCACCCGTTGCCAGGCCGTATCGCCGGCATTGACGAGGCAAGCCCCCCAATCGCCTTGGCGATCCGGGATCCCGTCCGGCACCTTATTCACCCCGTCCGCGTCCATGCCCTTGGCGTTCCACTCGTCGAGGTAATAGGAAGCGATTCCCTTATTCTCGTAGATGGTGGTAAGGCCCTTTTCGTCATAGTGTACGGGCCCGCGGCCATCGCCATGCGCAGGCGCCGCCTGGTTGAACGTGGAGGCGTCTTCGCCGATGGAAATGTAAAGCAAGACCTTGGTGCCGTTCGCGCGTACGCGGGCGATGGCTTGGGCCTCCGATTCGGGAGGGGAATACGTTCCCGATTGCAAGGCGACGAGCCCGAAGCGCTGGAAGAGGGCGACATCGCTTTCCTGCCAAGCGCCATAGTGGGTCAAATGCGAAGTGATGCGCGCGCCGGCCGCCGGCAGGGCGAACCCGATGGCGGCGGTAATGACCGTGAGCCGAAGCGCAAATTTCATGGTTGCCTCATAAAGGTACGGAACTCAAGATCGTGGAGATTCCGGTCCAATGTCCAGAGCCCCGCCAGCACGGCGACGAGCAGGGCCGCGGCGAAACCGTAACCATAGAACTCGGCCCCCAGGCTCACGCTCGCCATGGTGAAAAGGAGATTCGACGCGAGCAGGAGCGAGGACAGCCCCAACACCGCGCGCCGTTTGTCGAGATAGAAGAGGACGTTGCACAGCCCCAGGAATACCACCTGCATCCCCGCGGCCACGACGTCGATGTAGAGCAGATGCTGATAGAGTTGGGAGATGCCCAGCCAGCGCAGCATGGCCGGGCCCCAGATCATGGCGAAGAGCACGCCCAGGCCCTGGATCTTCGCGATCTCCAGCAACCCCTGCCGGATGGTATCCACCATCTCGTCCTTGGCCCCCGCGATTTGCCCCAGGGTGGCGCCCCCATGGATGGCGCCGTAATAATCCTTATGCTTCTCGGCGAAATCGGTTTCCATGCGCACCAGGAATACGGCCATCCCGGGCAAGGTGGCGACGTAGGACAGGAAGATGGGGATATCGTAGATGAGGGAGGAGCGCAGCATCCCTATGATGGGCTGGCCCAGATGCGGCGCGTACCAGAAGTAGGCCTTGTCCGCCCAGATCCCCAGATTGTAGGCCAGGGCGGCGAAGGTGAGGGACGCGTACCAATGCCGCCGCTCCAGGAAATCGAAACGCACGCTCGCGCCGGCGGACGTCGCCGCCGGAAAGGCGCCCAGGATAAGCCGGAGCATTCCCGTCAGCATCAGGAAATGGCCCAACAGGAAGCCTCCCAGAAGGCCCTCCAGCCCGCGGGAGCGTAAGGCCAGGGACACCGCCACCACGACCGCGTAACCGATCCCGAACAATCCTACCAAGGCCAGATAGCGTTTGAGGCCCGAGAGCAGGGAGGCGGAAAGCCAGATGCAGTTCATGGTCACGAAGGACATCACCATGAAGATGCGATAAACCGGGCTCTGGCCCGGGAAGGCGAAGGCGGCCAGGAGCAGGCCCAGGGCGAAACTGCCTGCGGTGATGAGAGTCAAGGCGCCCAGGAAGGCCGGGCCTACCCGCTCGGGCTTATTCTCGTATATCCGGTCGGAGGCGTAACGCGTGAAGGACAAGGTCAGGACCCCGCTGAAGACGAGGCTGGCGGCGATGACGTAGGTGACCGAGGTTTGGAATTGGGTGATGAGCCGGACCGGGATGCCCAGGCGGCGGCCCAGGATATGGATCATGAGGATGCCGGCGAAGGAAAGGATCCAAGGGCCGGAGCCGATGACGCCCGCGTACGCATACGCGCGGAAGAAACCCAGGAAGGTATCCCTGCGCAAAAGATCGCGGATGCCGAAACCTATGCCTGCCATGACATCACCGCGGCCCCTTCAGGCCAGGGCCTTCCCGTAGATCTCCGCGTAGCGATCCAACATGAGCCGTTCCGTGTAATAACGCTCGACCCGGGTCATGGCGGCGGCGCGGGCGCGAGACCATTCTTCCTGGTCTTGGTAGAGCCCGGCTATCGCTTCGGCCAAGGCCGCCGGATCGCCTATGCCCACCACCCGGCCCGCCGCGCCGATGGCTTTATCCTCCGCATCCTCCTCCTTGCCCTGGATCAGCTGCCGGCAGGAGCCTACGTCGGTGGAGACCGCCGGAACCCCCGCGGCGAAGCCTTCCAGCAAGGTCAAGGGCAGGGCCTCGCTGATGGAACTGAGGACCAGCACGGCGGTTTGCGGCAAAACTTCGTTAACGTCGCGGAAACCGAGGAAGCGGACGGTATCCGAAAGGCCGAGGGCCTCGGCCAAGGCCTGGCATTCCGCGAAGTAGGCGGGATCTTCGTCGCCCGGGCCGACGATCCAGCCTTCGGCCCGGGGCACCCGCGCGCGCACCGACCGCATGGCGCGCAAGAAGGTCTTGATATCCTTGATGGGAACCACCCGGCCGATAAGGGTGAAGATGGGCTTCGGCGGGATCGCCTGCCGGGATCGTAAGGGCTGGAAGCGTTCCAGGCGGATGCCGTTCGGGATGGAGATGGCCCGGTCGGCGGCGGCGCCATCCTGGATTTGCTGTTGGCGGATTCCTTGGTATAGGGAGATAACGGGATCGGCCGCAGCGTAGGCCGATTTCCCCAAGGCCTCGAAGAAGCGGATCCAGAGCCGGCGGATATAGCTGCCTTCCGGCCCTTCGGCGCCCAGGCTTCCCCCGGCCGGCTTTGCGCCCGGGGTCCCGCCGCCCGGCGCCTCGCTGCCCGGCGCCTCGCCGCCCGGCGCCTCGCCGCCCCCCTCGATCCATGCGCTTTGCAGCAGATCGATCTTGCGTTCTTTCGTGTACAAGCCATGCTCGGTCAGGACGAACGGCCGCTTGCGCGCTTGCGAGAGCAGCGCGCCCAGGAACCCGGCATAGCCGGTCGATACGCTGTGGTAGCAACGGGCCGGTATGAGTCCGCGCGCGATGCGCGCCAGGGCCCATACGGGATCGTGCATGGAGCGGATGGTCCAGAAATAATCCAGGAAGGACGAATCGGGAGCGTGATCCCGGTAATAGGCGGTGATCATGTCCCAGGCTTCCCGCGAGCCTTGGAACTGGCCTTCGCCGAGCCGCCCCGCCAAGAGATGATCCGCGTTGGCGGCGAGCACGTGGGCCGGGCAACCGCCGGGCGCGGCGAAGCCTTCGTGCATGGCGCGCATGTCGGCGAATGCGTGAGGGTCGACCCGGGTCTCTTCGCGGGGCTTCGCTCGGGACCGGTCGTAAAGGTAATGCACTTCCAGATGCACCAGGTTCGGTGGCAACTCGTAACGGATGCCTTTATACGCGCCCGGCTCGCTGCCAAGGAAGACCGCCGCGAAGCGGATTTCCGGGAAGCCTTGGATCAAATGATGGACCCAGGCGGAGACGCCCCCGCGGACGAAGGGGTAGGTGCCTTCGAGCAATAAGGCGACGTCGGCGGATGCGGCGGTGGGAATCTTGGGGGTGGTCGGCATGTCAGCGATCCCGTCCCAGCCAGAACCGGATCACCGGCTCCAAAGGGCCGCCCTGGCTTTGCCCGCGCAGTTCCGCGAGGTGGCCGCGAACGGCGGCGAAGTCCCCCTTTTGGAAATCGGATTCGGCGCGATGCGGAAGCAGCCGAGAGGCCTGCGCCCCGGATCCGGCCGCATCGGCGAAGGCGCTTTGCGCGGAGTCCCAGGCTCCCAGGCGCGCCAGGATACGGCCCTTCAAGAGGGCCATGAATGCGTCCCCGGGATCCAGATCCAGGAGTTCCTGGGCGGCAGGCAAGGCTTGTTCGAGATGGTGCCGGGAAACCTCCCCGTCCGCCAGTTCCTGGTAGGCGGCTTCCCAGTGGAGGAAGGCCACTCGCCGCAGGGCGGCCCGGCGGCCGGGCCCGTACCCCGCTTCGCGCAAGACCGCATGGGCGGCCGAGAGGGAGGCCTGGGAATCCCGTTCCATGCGCTCCAAGGCGGCGTATGCCGCCAAGCGCAGTTCATCGACGGGATCGCGCAACATTTCCTTGAGCAGGCGGTTCCCGCGGGGGCTGGAGCGTCGGCGGATGGCAAGTAAGGCGCCCATGCGTTGCTGCGCCGGCGTACCGCGCGCCAGCAAGCGGGCGCGGAATCCGCCCGGGCCATGGCGCGCGGGGTAAACGGGGAAGGCGATCCGCGCGCGATCATCGCGAAGGATCCCGTACGACCGT
The DNA here is from genome assembly GCA_019509785.1 of Fibrobacterota bacterium. Lineage (NCBI taxonomy): Bacteria > Pseudomonadati > Fibrobacterota > Fibrobacterota bacterium. The sequence continues at coordinate 38,807 of JAEKLQ010000068.1, forward strand.
CGTCCCGGTTTCGCTTCCCTGGACAAGGCCGGGAGCGCCCCGAATACGATCCCGAGCATGCCCAGCAAGGGCAATGCGAAGGAAAAAGCGAAGACGAAGATCGTGAACCATCGCCGGCCCGCGTCTCTGCCCTGGGCCGGAAGGAAGGCGAGGCCGAACAAGGCGCAAGCGGCGAAATGGAGCAGGAGCAGGGGGAGCATGGGCGCGGAGCCGGCGGGCGCCCCCAGGAAATCCCGGGCCGTTACCGCTTCCACGGTCATGGCCGCCGCGGCCGCCAGGATGCGCGCCAGCCGTACCATCTGTAATACCGGGATACGCGGGGGCGGAAGGGAATCTTGAGAACCATTATTCATGGTTTCCTTCCCGTTGCCATCCGCGGGGCGAGGTCTACGGACGCTTCCAATGATGCGAGGAAGTCGGATAATTCCCGCACGGGTTCGTTCCGGGTCAGCGCCTTCACTTGCGTCCGCCCCGGTCCGCCCGGCAGCCTGGCGAGCGCGGCCCTAGCCTGCTCTTCGCCGCAGAAAGGCATCAACAGGATCAAGGCGATGCTTCCGTCCTGGGCTTCGCGGCGCCAGGTCAGATCGGCTCCGCGCCTGGGCGCGGGGATTTCCCCTTCGGAACCGGCGGGCGCGATCCGCGCCGCCAAGACGCCCGGCACGCCGGACGTGGCCTGCAAGCGGTGGAGGCGCAAGTATCCTGCCGCGAATTCGGGGGGGCAATCCGGCGCTTTCGCGATCACTTGCGCGGCCAGGGCTCCGGCGGCCAGGGTGTCCGCGTAATATCCGAGGGCGGCGAAGAGGCCGCGGAGGTTTTCTTCCTGGAAGGCGAAGAAGGGCATCTTTTCCACGGCCAAGACGGCCAGGATGGGTCCTCCTACCGCGGCAACGGGGGCGGCGAACAGATAGGGTCCGGGCGCTCCTGCCGGAGCGGGCGCACCTGGGGGTGCGGGCGCTCCCGCGTCTTCGAGGGCATGGCAAAGGGATCGGGTTTCCAGGCAGGCGGCGATCAATTTTTCCCTTCCGTCGAGACGGCGGGCGTGGCCCAAGGCCGCGATGGGGTCGGCCCGCAGCCCATCTTCTTCCATAAGGTGGAGCGCGGCGGTTTCGAGTTGGAAGAAGCGCGCCAGGAAAACGAGCAGGGCTTGCGCGGATTCGGCGTCCAGCCGGCCGGAGGCGGCGCGGGGGATTTCGGCGAGGGCGTCCCGCAGGGTGGGGGGATGCCCGATGAAATCGGTCATGAGCCTTTCATGCGATTCCGCCAACACGTGGTGGGCGCGCCCCAGCTCGTCCAGGCGCAGGCCGAGATGTTCGCGGGTCTTGCGTTCCTTGCGTACCTCGGCCAATCCGAGATCGCGGAACTCACCGCACAGGAAGGTGGTTATGAAACCTCCCAGGAAAAAGCCGCGGGGAAAATCCATCCCTCGCGCGGCCGTAAGGCTCCAACCGGCGGCCAGGGTCAGGGAAGCGATCAGGGCCGCGGCCGAGCCGTAGCGCAAGGCCGCCAGTATGGGAACCAGCCAGATCCAAGGGAAGGGCGCGGCCAGGAAGAACGGGTCCTTGGGCCGCAGCCAAAGGCAAAGCATAAGGCAGAACGCCGGCAACAGGACGGACTCCGCCGCGGCGGGGAGGAAGGATCGCTCCTTCATTTCCTCGCGGGACTGCCGATTCAGGAACATCCGGACCTCAATTGCACGAGATGGTCGCCTTGGACACCATATTCTTGATGAGCTTCAAACCCACGCCGCTCAAGGCATCGTTGCTCCAACCGGTTTTCGCGCCTCCCGCGCTCCAGATGCCTTTGCCGCTTTCCACGTCCACCACTTCCAAGGTCAGGCCCACCGCGGGTTCGCCGTCCATGCCGCTCTTGTAGCGCCACTCCGTCACCGAGCCGGTCACCGCATAGCGGGCGTTCTGCCCCTTGGCCCAATCCAGGGCCCGCTCGTATTGCCCTTGGCTCATGCCGTACTCGCCCAAGCTGTCGTCGAGGGAGGACGGGTAATAGTGGAGATCGGCCAGCCCCCGGCTGCGCAAGGCGTTCTCCACGATGCGGGCGACCGCCGGACCCGCTTGCGGCGTCTCGGAATAATTGTGGAACGGCAGCACCGCCCACTTTTCCGAGCAGGACATGGCCGGCGAGGCGCTGTGCTGGATCGGGGAGCAACCGGCCAAGGCGGCGGCGATCAGGCAGACCGCCGTTTTCATGCATGGATTCATCTCGTTTTCCTCATCTGAAAGTGCAAGCGTAGTTCAAGGATAATGCGGATTCGGATTCGTTGCGGGTCAGGAGGCCGCTCGCGTACTCGGCGAGAGCGGTGATCCTTTGCGCGGCGGAAGGCTTCAGGGTGAATCCCGCCCGGACCGCCAATTCATTGGCCCATGCCCCCGGTCCTTCGGATCCGGGATCGGGAAAATAGTTCCGTCCCAGTTCGAAGGACGCGGTCGGAGAGGGGAGCCAACCGGCTTCCGGCCGGGTCCGGTCCTGCCATTCCAGGTAGGCCGAACCGTGCCAAAAGGTTTGGGGGAATTCCTTCGGCGTAAGCAGTCCGCCAATCAGGGAAATCCCTTTCGGCCCCGGCATGGCTTGGGCCGACGCGAAACCGTTGTAGGCGAAACTGGTGCCCGCCGACAGCGATGGCAAAAGGCGGTGCTCGACGACGACGCGCGCCAAGGCGCCTTCGCCCAACCAACGGCGGTCCCAAGAGCGGAATCCGGCGCGGGCCAGATGCAGATCCAAATCGACTTCGGCCGGCAGGGAAAGGTGCAAGCCGCCCCGCCAGCATTCTTTCACCGCCGCGATGGCCAGGATGGGATTTTCTTCCGCGAGCGCGTTCCGGTCATAGCCGGCGATGATCGAAACCTCACGCATCGGACGCCAGTCCTGCTCGGCGGTCACGGAATAAAGCGGATCCCGGGAGCCGCCCACGGCGGCGGCGGAAGTCGAGCGGATGCCTGCCGCCAGACGGGTGGTTCCATGCCGGGTTACACGCTTGAGTTCCAGGTTTCCGGCGTCTTCCCGATCGGGAACCGTCACGTCGAGGTCTTTCGAGATCCATGGCCGCCGGCGCGTTTCCGCGTGCGCGCTCAAAAGGACTCCCGCGCCCATGGGCCGGTCGCCCTGCAAGACCGCCTTCTCCTCATCGTAAAAAAGATGGCGGTCCGCCTCGTATCCGCCGCCGATGCCGGCGGCCCCGCGCAAGGCCCGGATGCCGGTGGGCTCGGGAATGGAGGCCAGGCCCATGCCGCCTTCGCCGGCGTACCCCGCCGCCGCCCGGGCGTTCCCCAAAAAGGCCGCCGCGCGGGCCTTGTCCTCCGCGCCCAATCCCGCTTCCTTGTTGTCCAGCAGATCGGCGACCTTGCCTACGTTCTCGGTCCGCATGGCCACCGCCAACTGGGCCCAAGCGGGGAAATCCTTTTCACCGGTCCCGGCGCCGCCCAGGGCGGCCATGGCATCCTCGGGGTTTTCCCCGCGGTCGACCCTCCAGGAGAATGCCGCTTCCTTGCTGCCCGAGCCGCCCTTGAATTGCCGGTTCAAGGCCGCCATGCGGCCGGCCGTTTCATCGCTGGAGCCGAACTTCCATGCCCAACGCGCCTCCGCTTCGAGCCATTCCCGGCCTTGCCGATCGTCCCCGGGAGCCGGTGGCGCCCGCATCGCTTCCCCTGCGCGCCGATATGCGCGCAGGGCGCCTTGCCCATCGCCGGCCTCCTCAAGGATCTCGGCGTAACTCAAGAGGAACGGGAAATCGGGATGCTCCCCTTCCCGGTCCAGCAATCGGAAATACGCCAAAGCCTCGCGATGGCGTTGCAACAACTTGTTGGCCATGGCCAGGGGCTCGAGAAGGGATTGCGGCGTGGCGGGACCGCGGTTCCAGCGATCGGCATAGACCGCCAGATCCGAGAGGCGGCTTTGCTCGATCAGCAGCCACAGGTATCCCGATTGGAAATCCTCGGAACCGGGTTCTTGCGAAAGGGCGCGCTGGAATTCCCGGCGGGCCAAAGCGGGCTTACCTTCCTTCTGATGGATCCGCGCCGCCAGCACGTAAAAGTAGGGCGCGTCCGTGAACAGGGCCCATTGATCCGGGGTCAAGCCGGCCAAGGCGCGCGAGGCCAGATCCCAGCGATCGACTTCGATGCATCGCTCCAGGTAATACACCAACATATCTGGTTCACGGAACTTGGCCCATCCCGCGACTGCGGCGCGCATGGCCAGGTCCGGATCGCGCAAGCGGGCCAGCCCGTTCAGATCCCGCAAATCCGCGGCGTCATAACGCCCGCTTTCGAAAAGCGCCCGATAGGCCTTGAGGGCGTCCCCGTACCTCTGCATCCAAACGTATGCGGAAGCCTGGAGGCGCAAGATAGGGATCCGTTCGGCCTCGCCCGTGGCCAGGCCATGCACGGCATCCAGGACCGCCGCGGCCTCCCGGATGCGGCCCCGGCGGCTGTAGATTTCAGCGCGACGGAGCCCGATGGCGGGGGAGTTCCCGTATTGCGAGGCCATCGTTTCCAGCGTCTTCAGGGCTTCCGCATCCCGGTCCGTACGCTCCAGGAGTTCGATCAGCTTAAGCGTGAGCACGGAATCGGGGCGGCCGGCCAGGCGCTTCCGCAAACGTTCGATGCCCTTCCCGGGCTCGCCGCTGTTTTCGTAGGCATCCAGAAACTGGCTCCACTCCGCCGCGTCCAGATCCTGCTCGGCGGCGATCCCTTCCCAAGCCCGCACCGACGCGTTGTAATCCCGCAAGGCCGCTGCCAGGCGCACGGCCTCGCGATAGGCCTCCCCGCGACGGCCATGCGCGCCCAGGTATTCCCACTCGCGCAGGGCCAGGGCGGGGTCCCCGGCCCACTCCGCGGTCTTGGCCAGGCGTTCCCGCCAAGCGGAAAGCTCCGGGCGTTGGCGCACCGCCTCCTTCGCCAACTCGAAGGCGTCCTTGACGTTGCGCGCCGCCAGGAAAACATCGTATGCCAGCGCGTAAACGGTATCGTTGAAGGCGCGGAAGGGCTTGGCGCCCGTAACATCGGAGTTACCGGAGGCATCCGCCTCTGGAATGCCGGCCGAAAGGGCGGGCCAGGCGAACGTCAAAATCGCGGCCGCCGACAGGATCAGCAGGCCGCTTCCGGTATGCCTCATGGGCGGGGCCCGGAAGCGATGGGCTTGACCAAAAGTTGGGCGTAACGTTGGGCCTGGCCGGGCCGATCGGCGGCTTGGGCCAAACGTACCAGGAAAAGCAGTACCTCGGTGTCGCCGCTCCATTCCCGCATGCGGCTGTCGGCGGCGGCCAGGGCTTCGTCCAGTCGGCCGCAGGCTTGCAAGTCGCGCAAGCCGTCCAGGAACGCGGATTTGCGCTCCGCCGCATCCTTCAGTACCGCCCCGTCCTTCCGGCCATCCAGGGCCGCGAAAAGCGCCGCCGAGGCCCCCTGGCAATCGCCCGCGGCCCGGCTCATTTCCGCCGAGCGACGGTACCAGGCCGGGTGAAGCGAATCCGCGCCCGCGGCCCGCAGGTATAACTTGGCGGCCAGATCATACGCGCCGCCGGCTCCCGCCTTTTCCCCGGCCCAGGCCAGATGCGACGGCGTCCCTCCTTGCAGCAATTCTTCCCCCGCCGTCCGCAAGCGCGCCGCGGCATTCGCGTCCTTGCCTGATGCGGAGGAGAAGGCCCAGGAGGCGACCTCGATTTCCAGCATCCACAAGCTGTCCCGCGGACTTCCGCGATCCGTTTGCAAGCGATCGAACTCCGCGAAGGCTCCCGCGTAATCCCCCGTGAGCCCGAGTTGGCGGATATATTCGCGCCGCAAGGGAAACCCCTTTTCCCCTTTCGCCAGCAGGCTGCGCAAAAGCAGCACGCGCACGCTGTCCCCATGATCGGCATCGCCCCCGCCCCCGCCCCCGAGTTGCTGGAAGACCGAGGCCTTCGGGAAAATCAGGACGATGATCATGAGCATGGCCGCCCCGAAGAGGGCCAAGGCCCAAGGGGGCAAGAGACGGCGGCGGGGAAGATGGGACGGGCTCATGGGCAGTCCGCCTCGATACGGGCCTTGCGAGAGGCGATGCGGAAGGTTTGGCGATCGCCGGGGCCGGCTTTCCCGCCCACGGGCGCGCCATCGGCCTTGATCCGGCACCGCCCGGCCCCTCCCAACGAAAAGACGAGATCCAAATGGCCTTCCAGCGTCATGCTAAGGCGCCGCCCGTCCGAGGCCCAATCCGAAAGAACGGCATTGGCGGCGGCCAGGTAAGGCCGTTCCGGGGGTTTGGGGGAGAGAACCAATTTGCACGTCGCTCCGGATAGGTGGATGTAGCGCGACTCCCCGGCGTCGGCGTAGCCGATCACGCCTTCCGAACGGGCCAAATCCGGATATCCCATGGATGCCGGGATACGCAATTCCCTGAGCGATCCCCCGCCTTGGATGAGCCATGCCTCGCCTGAGCGAGCAAGCGCCATGCCGTTGAAGTCGAGGACCTTGGCGGTATATTCGGATACGTAGACGTTATAGAGCTCGCGACCCAGCGCCCAGTCATACACCTTCTTCAGGGCCTTCAGGGAGGCTTCCTTGGAGCCCGAGTAGCTGTGGTAATAGATGTCCACGGGCTTGAAGCGGACTGGCTTATCGGTACGTTCGAAGGTTTCGATCACGTTTTCGTACCCGTAAAAAGGGCCGGTCCATTCATTGGTGTACATGTTTTCGTTCTGGTTCGGGGCGTACACCTGGAAAAACCCGCCCTTGTTCAGCCCTATGGGGGCGATGCCGGTCCAGCTATCGCTCGAGGCCGTGATCACCGTCTCGCCGCCGTTCATATTGGCTACCCCGGCGGCATAGGTCAATCCGACGGTGCGGGAATCCGGATTGCAATTCCCGGACCAAAGCAGAACCTTGCAGGTTTTGCCGGGAGGGGCCAGTTCCTTGTTGATGTAGTCGATGGACCCGCCCACTTCCCGTTGCATTAGATCGGGCCCGAAACGGAATCCGGGAATGTCCAAGTGGTTCTCTTTCCCTTCCTTGCCGCCGCGCGCGAATCGGCCCCAATTGAAAGGGTGGGAATAGGTATGGCTGGCGATCTCGATCTGGGGGAGCGCCAGGATCCGTTTGGCGACAGGCAAGGTCTGCGGGCTGGATTGGGGATACATACCCTTGGGCGCCACCTCCCCTTCGATGACGGAGAAGGTCGTGGCGAAGGGATACTTGGAGAGGACTTCCTGCTCCAGGACTTCCCCGGCGAAGGGATGGGGGACCCAATCCGCCCGGTTGGCGAATCCGTCCCCGTCCACGTGGACCATCAGCAAACGCGTACCGTTCTCGGTGGTGATATCGGGCGCGGGCAATACCGGCAGGCGCAGGGCCTGCGCCAGGAATTCCATAGGCTGCGTCACCCATCTTTCCAGTCGATTGTCCGGCAGGGTCCGCATCAGGAAGGGAGACAGGACGTAACCGCCCCAGGGCGTGTAGGCCGCGGCCACCATGGTGTCCCCGCGTACGCCGGCGATTTGGAGCAGAGGCTTCCCGGCCGCGATGCGCAAGGGCCGGAAGGCGCGGGCGTCGGGGAGCGGCTCCATCTCGAAGTGCATCACCTTTTCGGACTGCACCAGTCGCACTACCGTGTCCTTGGCGGAAGCCCGCGAAGGCCGGAAGCCGAATGCCTGGGCGTGGGGGCCGGTCCACGAGAAAGGGAGCTCGCCCCAAAAAACGATTTTCATCCCCTCGGCGGATTGGGCAACCAACCAGGTAGCCATCGCCGAGCTGACCGGAGGGGTTCCGCCCGCTTGCCAGCAAAGGATGCCGGCGTAGCGGCCTGCCAGCGGGAAGTTCGGCGGAGGAAGACGGATGTCGCGGAATTCCGGGATGTAACCCAGGTAGGTGAGCATGGGATCGGCATTGCGGTGGATGGCCAATTCGTCGAGATCGCCGCCCTCCTCCCCGTCGTACAGCATGAGGATCCGGCGGGGCACCGCTTCCACGGAGCCTACCCCGAGCATGTCCAGGCCCGGCGTGGTCACCCACGGTACCAGCCCCACGTCCCGGATCCGTTCCGCCGTGGCGCGCATCAGATCGCGATCGGAAGCGGGCACGTAATCGATGGCGATGGCCGGTAAGCCATATTTTTTGGTAACCTGGCCGGCCTTGTCCAACAGGTAGAAGCGGTCCTGCTCGGATACCTCGGTGAACTTCCCGCGCGCGGCATCCCATCCCCGAAAAAGCGATTCGAAGGCCACAGCGTAGATTTGCTCATGGATTTCCGGCAGCAGATCGAAGCCCCGGTTCAGAACCAGGCGGGCCTCGGGATAAGCCTTCTTGATGCGGCGGATCACCGCTATGAGGCCTTTTTCCTGCCGGGCCCGCTCTTCCGGCGACTTCACGTACAATTCATAAGAATCAAGGGCGTCCAGGAAGAAACCACGATATCCCCGTTTCCATAGCGGAACGATGACATGCGCCAAATAAAAATCAGGCCACGCTTCCGCCGTTTGATCGAGAACGGCGGAGCCCCAGGCGGGATTTTCGCCCAGGATCCATTGCTTGGGGATTTTACGGTAATAGTTCCGGCTGCGGTGGACTTCGCCCAAGGCTACGTAGGCTATCCAGCGATTGGCGGAGGCCGAATCCCCGGGTCCGAAAACGGGCGCAGGGCCATTCACGTGATCCGGTTCGAGGATGACATGATCGAAAACGCGAAGCTCCTGCAAGGGAGGATTCGCTCCATAATAGAATGCGAAAGACTTCTGGGTGGTCGTGGCGCAAACGCTGACAGGGAGTGCGGCAAACCAAAGCCAGAAGCGAAAGCTTTGGCGAACGGACACCCCGCAAATTTACTCAATGAATCATGTTTTCAAATCAGCAAAAAGCGGCGGCCTTCTCCCAAAAGCGAAATCAAACCGGACATTAAAAAATGGTCAGATTAAGGTAACGTACCGGTGGACCGCCGGGCTCGCCGGTGTACCGGATGGGACAGTGTCCGGAACCGGTATTGTTATCTTCCTTGGCTCCCAGCCCATGCCCGGACGCATCCTCATCATCGAAGACGAACCGGCAATCGCCGACAATATCGTCTATGCGCTGGAAACAGAAGGATTCACTTGCCGCTGGTGCGCGACCGGGCGGGAAGGGCTGGCGGCCCTGGACGAGCCCTTCGACTTGGCGGTATTGGACGTCGGCCTTCCCGACATGGGGGGATTCGACGTTTGCCGCGAGATCCGCAAGCGTCGCGATTTGCCCATTCTATTCCTGACCGCCCGCGCGGGCGAAATCGATCGCGTAGTGGGGCTTGAGCTCGGGGCCGACGATTACGTCGTCAAACCTTTCAGTCCCCGGGAATTGGCGGCGCGTATCAAGGCCATCCTGCGGCGAACCGCCAAGGGTCCAGGCGAGCCCGGACCGGTTGGGCCCATCGCTTCGGCGAATCCCGTCCCTGGCGAGCCGGCCCGAGCGGACATATCGCCCTTCCATCACGATGCGGAACGTTGCTCGATTACCTATTTCGGAAAACGCCTGGACCTGTCCCGCTACGAATACCGTCTCCTCTTGGCTCTCATCGAGAAGCCCGGGCGCGTATGGTCGCGCGAGCGCTTGATGGAAAAAGCCTGGGACGAGCCGGAGGCGAGCCTGGACCGCACCGTGGATGCGCATATCAAGGCGGTGCGCGCCAAGCTACGCCAGGTACGGCCGGATGTGGAAGCCATCATGACCCATCGGGGCATGGGCTATTCCCTCAAAGAGGAGTGGTGACGCGTGCGGTTGCGGACGCGCCTGTTCTTGGGCTTCTTTCTGCTGACCGGCGCCGGTTTCTATGTCCTGGTCGGCTGGATCCTCCGCGATTTAAGGCCGCGCTATCTGGAATCCTCCGAGGAAAGCCTGATCGATTCGGCCAACCTGCTGGCCGCCTTGTTAGAGCAGGATATCGGGCCCGACGGGGCCATCCCCGTGGAGCGGCTACGCGGCGCATACGCCAGGCTTCCGGGCCGCCCGATAAGCGCGCAGATCTACCGCTTCGCCAAGACCCGGGTGGACTTGCGCGTGTATGTTACCGACTCCTCGGGAAAGGTCCTCTTCGATTCCGACGCCGGCCGCGATGAGGGGAAAGATTACTCGCGTTGGCGGGACGTTTTCCTCGCCTTGCGCGGGCAGTACGGGGCCCGGACCACCCGCGTCGATCCCGCGGTCGCGTCTTCATCGGTGCTGTACGTGGCCGCGCCCGTACGCGAGCCTGGGGGCCGCATCGCGGGGGTGGTGACGGTTTCCAAGCCTTCCAACAGCATCAATCTTTTCATCCAGGCGGCGCGGGGGAAAATCGTGCTGGCGGGCCTGTTGGCGGCCGCCGCGGTGGCCCTGGCGGGCATGGTGCTTTCCGCCTTCGTGACCCGGCCCATCCAGCGGATCACGGACTATGCCCGCGCGATCAGGGACGGACGGCCCGCCGCCTTCCCAGCCTTGGGCCGCAGCGAAATCGGGGAGATGGGCCGCGCCTTCGAGGAAATGCGCGAAGCCCTGGAGGGGAAGAAATACGTGGAAGAGTACGTGCATACCTTGACCCACGAGCTCAAGAGCCCCATTTCCTCGGTGCGCGGCGCCGCCGAGTTGTTGCAAGAGGAAATGCCTCCGGAGCGGCGCGCCGGGTTCCTCGCCAATATCCGCTCCGAAACCGAGCGCATGCAATCCCTGGTGGATCGGATGCTCGATCTCTCCGGTTTGGAGAGCCGGCGTGGCTTGCTTCAAATCGAGCCGGTGGACGTCGCCGCCCTCGCGGCGGAATCGCAGGCCCGCCTGGAATCCGCCTTGGCCGGCAAAGGCTTGCGTTGGGATTCCGATATCGCGCCCGGGCTGACGGTTCCGGGGGAGCGCTTCCTGCTGCAACAGGCATTGCTGAACCTGATCGAAAACGCGGTTTCCTTTTCCCCGCGGAATGGAGCGATCCGGATCAAGGCGGCGCGCGTAGACGAAGGGCCGCGCTCATGGGCGCGCATCGAAATCCTGGACGATGGGCCGGGTCTGCCCGACTTCGCGGGGGAACGCGTTTTCGAGAAATTCTATTCCCTGCAACGTCCGGACACCGGTCGCAAGAGTTCGGGGCTCGGCCTGACGATAGTGCAAGAGATCACCCGCCTGCATAAAGGGACCATCCGCCTGGGGAATCGCAGCGAAGGCGGCCTGCGGGCCGAATGGATACTTCCCGCCGAATTCTCCGCGTCTTCATAAGGCTTTCATACTCCCTTCACCTAGGGTCCCTATCCTTTGGGCATGGCCTCGGGAACGCATCCCGCGGCCTTAACCAGGAAGGCCCTATGATGATTCCCGATCCCGAACGTTACGACCACGCCGACGAAACCGCGTTCCCCGCCGGATCCCGCGCCCCCTTCGCCAAAGCGATACAGGGTGCCGGTTCCGTGGGCAAGATGGCCTTCATCGCCATCCTCATCGGCTTGTTGTTGATCCCGGTAGGCATGGTGGAGAGCTTGATCAGGGAGCGCGAATACAACGGGACATCGGCGGAACAGGAAGTGGCGGGCAAATGGGGCGGAAGCCAGCAAGTCACGGGGCCCATCCTGACCGTACCTTACCGCGTCTTCACCCAGCGCGAGAAAGGCAAGACGGATACCAGCATCGAGTACGCGCATTTCCTGCCCGAAGATCTGAGCGTCACCGGATCCTTGGAGCCGGAAATCCGCCACCGCGGCATTTACGACGTGGCGCTTTTCCGGGCCAATCTCCACCTCACCGGGCACTTCGCCCGTCCGGACTTCTCGGGATGGCGCGTGGCCCCGGAGAATATCCTTTGGGACGCGGCCTTCGTGACCCTGGCGGTTCCCGACGTGCGCTCCCTGGCCGGCGAAGTCCCCTTGAGCTGGAACGGTAAAACGGCCCAATGCCTACCGGACAATTTCGTCGGAAGCCCTGTCTCCGCGGGCCTGCATGCCCCCGTGAACATGGCCCCGCAAGCCTCCGGCAAGGAAGTGTATCCCTTCGAGATGAGCGTGGCGTTGAATGGAAGCGGTAGCATGCAATTCCTGCCCATGGGCAAGGAAACCCGGGTCTCCCTCGCTTCGCCCTGGAAAACCCCTAGCTTCTCCGGCGCCTTCCTGCCGCGCGAGAACCGCGTGGATGCCCAAGGGTTCACCGCCAACTGGGCCACCTTCCATCTTTCGCGTTCCTTCCCCCAAAGCTGGCGCGGATCGGAGATCACCGAGGCGAATTGGGACCGGTATGCATTCGGCGTGGATCTGAAATTGCCCGTCGACCGCTATCAGAAGACGAACCGGTGCGCCAAATACGCGGTCCTATTCATCGTATTGACCTTCCTGATTTTCTTCATGAACGAAACCTTCGATCGCCGCCGCATCCATCCCTTGCAATACGTGCTGGTCGGTTGCGCCCTCTGCCTGTTCTACTTGCTGTTATTGGCCCTGACCGAGCAGGTCCCCTTCGGCTACGCTTACGCCATCGCCACGGCGGGCATCGTGGGGATGATCACCGCTTACGGTGCCGCGGTGCTCAGCACCCGTAAACGCGCTTATGCCCTGGGGGGAATGCTCGCGTGCCTGTATGCCTACCTGTATTCGCTCTTGCAGATGGAGGATTTTTCCCTGCTGATGGGCGCGCTGGGTTTGTTCGCCATCCTCGGTGGCGTGATGTACCTGACCCGCAAACTCAATCGGGCAACCTCGACCATTCCCGCCCCGGGGGCCGCATGAGAGAGGCGTTTTTCCGTGAATGGCTCGACTATTTCCAATGGAACTCGGAGGAGCCGGATACCTTGCCCTGGGATGCCCGCGAATCGTTGACGCCCTTGGAACGCATGCGCATCGCCAAATCGATCGCCGCCTTCCAGTTGGGCGAAAATTCCGAGGGCTCGGCGCTGCTCAAGTTCGCCCGGGCTTTCGGGGACCGGGAGGGCTTCGCGGTGCTGCCCCTGGTTACGGCCTGCTTCATCCAGGAAGAGCGGAAGCATAGCGCGATGCTCACCCGCTTCATGGACAAGCACGCCATCCCTCGGCTGGCCTCCGATTGGACCGATTCTGTGTTCCGCGGCCTGCGCCGCCCCTTCGGATTCGCCGCGTCCATTTCGGTCTTGATTACGGCGGAGCTGATCGCCTTGATCTATTACCGGGCCCTGCGGGAGGCCACCGGATCCCGCTTGCTGCGGGCCATGTGCAACAAGATCCTGGACGATGAGAAGGCCCACGTCGAATACGAGTCCGCCTTGATCCGCTACGCGCAGGAGCGGACCTTCTGGCGGATGCGGATCTGGCGATGGGGGCAACGTGCGCTTTTCGCCGTCACCTTGGCCGTCGTCTTCCGGGAGCATCGCTTCGTGCTGCGGGCGGGAGGCTATCCCTGGCAACGGTTCCGCTCGGCATGTTGGCAGGAATTCCAGCGGGCCTTCCCGGAGCGGAGCGCGCGCATCGCTTTCCGCGATGGACGGGAAGTCGAAGGCTTGCGAAGGGCGATATGAAAGCCCAACGCATCCTCGTGACGTCGATCACCGGTCTGGCCCTGGTCTCTTGCATTCCGCCGGGAACGCGAGGAATCCAAGGCGTGGACGTCTCCCATCATCAAGGGCCGATGGATTGGGACGTGTTATCGGGCCACGGGGTGCGTTTCGCCTATATCAAGGCCACGGAAGGAACCGATTGGAACGATCCCGCCTATCGGTCTCACGCGGAGGCTGCGCGTTCGCGCGGCCTCCTGGTCGGCGCCTACCATTATTTCAGCTTCTGCTCCGATCCGGAACGGCAAGCCATGCATTTTCTGGCCAGCTTGGATTTACGTCCTGGGGATATGCTTCCCGCCGTGGATATCGAGAACCAGGGAAATTGCCTGCGGGATCCCGATCCCGAAACCCTTCGCGCTAATTTGCGGATCTTCATCTCGGTCGTGGCCCGCTCAACGGGACGTGAGCCGATGCTTTATATGACGGCGTGGTTCCATTGGCGGTACTTCGGGTCCCATCCTCTGACAGCGCCACTTTGGATTCGCGCCCCGTATTGGAGGCCCTCGGAAGGATCGCCTTGGGCCATCTGGCAGTACGCCACGACCAGGATACCGGGTGCGGACGGTGCCGTTGATCTGAATGTCTTACGGGGAGGGGAGTCGACCTTGGCGGAGCTCCGATATGATCCGGCGCATCGGTATATTGCTCCAGCTCAAGGCCAATCCGGGTCGACCGCGGCGATAGGCGCATCCGCCCCGTAGGCGTAGAAGGCAGCATCCATCGGGCGCAGCGGCCTTCCGAAGGCTTTCTCCCAATGCCGCTTCGATCCTTCCAGATCGGCGAAGCCGTATTCGTCCGACAAGTCCCAACTGCCGAAGACGCGTCCCGATTTTTCCATCACCTTGGGATCGGCCGCCAGGGCCGCGACCGCGCGGCCGACGAAACAGGGGGATTCGGAGGCCAGGAAATGCGGATCCGTCTCCGCCCCTTTCCGCCAGTCTGCCTCGGTGACCCCGAAGCGCTCCAGCCCCGAAACCGTTGCCGTCGGTGATCTCGACGATGAGGCCCCCGCCCGTCCTGATCAGGAGCGGACCCGCATAGCGGCTGGCAATGAGGTGGGTGTGCACGGCGTTCGCCAACATGGGAAGGCCTTTGCCCATGTCCAGTTCCCAAAAAGGCTTCCCCCATTCCACCGCGTCCTCGCCGCCCCAGACATCGTTTACCAGGATGTCGAGACGGCCCCGCTCCCGCCGTACCCTGTCGAAGAGGGCTTCCGCCTGGGACGGATCCAGGAAATCGACCCGCGTCGCTATGCCTTCGCCGCCATGGGCGGAAACCATCTCCGCGGTCTCTTCGATCGTTTCCGGTCGGCCGGCGGCAGCGGTAGCGCGCGTGCTACGTCCCGCGCAGAATACGGAGGAGAACAGGAGCCATCATAATAGGGTTATGATAAAACTTCCGGTAGCCGGGAAATGGCAGCAGTGACATGCTGGGGCCCCCATTGTTTTCCCCAAGTTATCAACAAGTTATCACCATACGCACAGAGTGTGCGAGAACGATGAATTCAGTTTGACATCGGGGCTAATCGGGTGAAATGAAAGGGTTCCTTTGGAAAGGAGCCTCCCATTCACCCGTTCTGATCCCGTTCTTTGCTCGCATAGGCCCGGATTTCCTGCACGAATTCAATGCCGTACTTATCCCGCTTATTGTCGCCCACGCCTGGTATTTCCCGGAGGGCGGAAAGCGTCATGGGCATTTGCCGGCACATCTCGTGCAGGGTTCGATCCGAAAATACCATGTAGGGCGGGATATTCTGGTTCTTGGCCAGGCCTTTGCGCAGGGTCCGCAGGCGATCGAAAAGTTCCCGATCGAAATCGACGGCTTCGCCTTCATCCCCCGCCGCGAGCGATGCGGAAGGGGCGAGACCCCGTTTCTTGGCCGCCGGCTTTTCGCGCTGAACGAGTTCCAGGATCTCGAAGGTTTCCTTGCCTTGCAAAACCGGCAAGCAAGCTTCCGTCAGTTTTAGGATGGGATAGAGCCCGGGATCCAAGGTCAGCAGTCCCCGGCCCAGCATCTCGCCGATGAGGGACCTCCAGAAGGGTTTATCCTTATGCTTGCCGGCGCCGTAGGTCTTGATTTGATCGTGACGCAACTCACGCACCTTCTGCGTATCCGCTCCGACGATCACGTCTACGACATGGGCGGCTCCGAAGCGTTCGCCGGTGCGCACCAGGGCCGAAAGGACCATCTGCGCCTCGCGCGTCGCGTCCTGGGTGGAAGCCTTACCGGTGCAGATGTCGCAGGAGCCGCAATCGGGTTCCGGATATACCTCTTCGAAGTAGGCGAGCAGTTGCTTGCGGCGGCATAGGTTGCGGGAAGCGAAGGCGGCCATCTGGTTAAGCCGCCTGATGGACAGTTCGCGCTCCTCGGGATCGTTAATCTGATCCAGGAAGTGGCGGATTTTCGGGATGTCCCCGCCGCCGTAATACAGTACGCAGAGGGACGGCTCGCCGTCGCGGCCCGCCCGTCCGGTTTCCTGGTAATAGCCTTCCAGGTTCTTGGGCAAATCGGCGTGCACCACGAAGCGCACGTTGGATTTGTCGATGCCCATCCCGAAGGCGATGGTCGCGACCACGACTTGGGTTTCGTCCTTGCTGAAGGCCTCCTGGTTGGAGGCGCGCTGCTCGACCGGCAGGCCCGCATGGTAGGGCAGGGCCTGGATGCCTTTCTTCTTCAGATGCGCGGCGGTTTTCTCAACGGCGTCGCGGGTGGTGCGGTAGATGATGCCGGGCTCGTCGGGATGGGCCCGGAGGAATTCCAGGATCTGCGCGTCCACGTCGCGCTTGGCGCGCACTTCGTAGAAGAGGTTGGGCCGATTGAAGGAGGCGCGCACCCGGAAGGCATCACGAAGGCCAAGGCGCGCGGCGATGTCGTCGCCCACCTTTGAGGTGGCCGTGGCCGTGAAGGCGGCGATGGGCGCGCGCGGGAAGTGCCGGCGGATCTCGCCCAAGGCCAGGTAGTCGGGCCGGAAATCATGGCCCCATTCCGACAGGCAATGGGCCTCGTCCACGGCGAAGAAAGAAATCTTGGCGGCCTTCAGGCTGTCCACGAAGGATTCCATGGCGAAGCGTTCGGGCGAGATGTAAAGGAGATCGAGATCGCCCGTTTCCAGCCGGCGATAAACCTGCGCAGCCTGGCTCCCGCTCAGGGAACTGTTCAGGAAGGCCGCCGCCATGTTGTTTTCCTTAGCGGAATCGACCTGATCCTTCATCAGCGAGATGAGCGGGCTGATGACCACGGCGGTGCCGGCGGCCATGCGCGCGGGCAGCTGGTAACAGAGGGACTTGCCGCCTCCCGTCGGCATGATGGCCAGCACGTCCTGTCCCGCCAGAATGGCTTCGACGATTTCCTTCTGGTGCGGCCGGAACGAGGCGTATCCGAAGGTCCGGCTCAGGGCCGTAAGCAACAAGGGCTCGGAGACGGCGGAAGGCATGGGGAAAATATAGGAATCGGCACGGGTCACCCCTGTGCCGGCGTTCTCAGCCCGGCATTGGGAGGAACATCCCGCGCTTGAAAATGGAGCTCCTTGGATGGAGCCGCGCGACTTTGGCATAGAACCGGATTTCCGGAGGATTCCTTCCGTAACGGGCTTCCAGTCGGCGCGGCCGTCCTCGGAAAAGAAGGCGACCCCGTTGCCGGCGAGGACGAAAAGGCCCTTGCCGGTTGCCACCGCTTGAGCAAAGCCAGCCCCCCGGTAGGCGAGGACGACTGCGGAGTCGGCTACTGATTTCGGACCAGATCGTGACAGAGGTTTTGATCCAGGCGATCAATGTATCGAGGCGGATCAACACCCGGGTGTAGCGACCCCCGTAACGCAGGTATCGCGCCCCAGCCAGCTGAGCCCCCGTCCCTGGAAAGGAAAAGGACACGGACCTGGCAGGCCAGCCAATTTCCCTGGGAGGGAAAAAAAGGTAGGAACGAAGGAAATTCAGGGGCGGGCAAGGTACGCTATGAAGCGAATCGGGCCTCGAATCATCGGGCGGAGAGGGGAAAGGAGACGGGAAGAATGTGAGTGAGAAAGAGAATGGCGGGTGTGTGGATGATGGACACGTCCATGGGTAGCTGGTTTTTTTGACCGGTCTCGGGCCGCTTTATTCAGTTCACCCTTTTTAGGATATGGTAACCCTGCCCGCTTTTCACGATACCGCTGATTTCTCCGGGTTTCAGTTTTGACAATGCCTCCCTGAAGGTAGGCGACATGTCCTGCCTACTCATTATTCCCATATCACCGCAATCTTCTCGGGTTTTGTCATCAAGGGACTCCTCCCTGGCCAAATGCTCGAAAGTTGAGCCGTTTTTAATCAACAAAATGAGATCCGAGGCTTGTTGCTGATTTTTCGCCAGAATATTCCTGACCCGGTATTTTCCCGCCTTGATTTCCTTCCGGTAGTATTGAGCCATCGTAAGCATTTTTCGCGCAGCCTGAAATGTTGGGTTGATTTCGAGGGTCTTGCGGTATTCCTTGATAGCCAGGTCGTAAACCCCGAGTTGGAAGTCGCGTTGGCCGGCGCTGAAGTAGGCGTAATAGTCGCCTGGATCAAGTTTGAGCGACTTACGTAGACTTTGATCCGCTTCTTGATAGCTTCCATCGCAAATGTAGGCTGCTGCCAAGCTGCTATGTCCGTCGGCATAATCTGAATCGATTGCAATGGCCGCTTTGGAGGCGGCGATGGCATCCTTGCACATTCCCGACAAGGTATAGGCCATTGCAAGTAGCTTGTAGGCTTCGAGAAGGCTTGAATCGAGGGAAAGAAGCGTCTTCAGATTCAAGATCGTTTCACTATCCTTTCCAAGTCGAAATTGGGCAAGAGCGAGTTGGAAATATGCCGGCTTACTCGTGGAATCAAGCCTGATGGACTTGGTCAGATTTTCAATCGCAAGATTGAAAAGCAGGTTATCCCCGTAAATGGTTCCAATAGCGGCATATGCGCCGCTATTGGCGGAGTCCATCTGCAAAGCCTTTCGCAACGATTCCATTCCCTCTTCCTTATGGCCGCGTTTTGCTTGGACGAATCCGTAGTTAACCCAGGTCCGGGCATCCGCAGGCGCCAATTCCTTCGCCTTTTGGCAGTATGGATATGCCTTTTCATAGTCCTTCATGCCAATGTAAAAGGTGGCCATGGAAATGTAAGGTTCGAATTGACTGGAGTCCATGGCAATGGATGAATCCAGGAATGCGACGGCCTCTTTGTATCGGTGGCTCATGAAGTAAGCGGTTCCCAGGTTGGAACGAGCCGACGAACAAGCGGAATCAACTTGGATCGCTTTCTTAAAATACGCGATGCACTCATCGAAATGACCTTGCTTAAGCGCAACGATCCCGAGACATTCGTAGGCCTGCCCAGAAGTCGAATCAATTTTCAGGGCCCTATGCGAGTAATCGGCGGCGGCGCCATATTTTCCCACATTAAACATTGCACTTGCCAGATTCGAA